>NZ_JBQKUL010000005.1:0-143755 GCF_054968565.1 Pseudoalteromonas sp. G5_S1_54_S4
CAGCTCGGTGTAAATTTAACACTGTCACTTGGGTTGAGTTTTATCGCACTTAGAGGGTAAAGCATGAAGGTTCTACACTTACCTTATGCATTGGTGCTTAGTAGCAACGATCGTTGAGTTCTCAATTACTGTAATGCTGCAGGTTTCAGGTTTTAATGAGTGAAGTTTGGCGTTCCTGTTGTTGTCGTAACGAAGTTTAAAGCAGCATTGATACCGCTGCTTATACCAATCCGCAATAATACTCAATCATTTTGCGGGGCTAAACGTGCCGCTACCTGTGTTAAAAAATTCTCATTTAGAGCAACTAAATAGCGAATTTTTTGCCTAGCTATCCCCCCGTTTTTCCTGCCTCAAAATAGACCGCTTAATTAAGCGAATTGGTATTAAAAATTAACGAGGCTATTTTAAGGCTTGTTTATCGTTATTTAAGTTGGAACGTTGTTATAATAGGTAATAATTAAATAGTCAGTAGCGCAGAGAGTCCAATGGAACTTGAACAAGATAGCAATTTAACACTTCCTTTATTTATTCTAGATGAAACACTAAGTACCCGTGACTTAGCGCAGCCTGACTTGGAAATTTCAGTTATCTTAAGTGATGAGCTGCTTACTCAACTATGCCAGAACCCCAGTGCTGACAGTAGTATAGGCATTAGCATTGCAGACTATGAGTTGAATATCATCAATTCAAGCTTTGCTACCATAGCGCATAGCGAGCATGACGCTCAATTAACCATAACACAGGGCCCTCTATTAAGCGCTGTGGTGACTACTGTTGAAAACCTAACATTCGTATCACCGCAAATCGATATGATGCCTACATTCGATTTAGGTGATGAGACTGAATAATGAAAAAAAATATTATAGGTACTTTTGTACTGATTATCTTAAGTGGTTGTGCTTACTTAGGTAATGCACATTACAATGAATTATTCGGTCCTGAGAAAACACAAGATCGTATGGTTGCTCATAATAGCGGTGCTGGGGCTGAGTTTTTACAGCAAGTAAAGCCTGTACTCGATAACCGCTGCGTGGTTTGTCATGGCTGTTATGATGCGCCTTGCCAATTAAAACTCTCTTCTCCTGAAGGTATCGACAGAGGCCTCAGTAAAGAGTTGGTTTACGATGGTACTCGGTTGTTAGCCTCAACGCCGAGCCGATTATTATTTGATGCAACCACCACTGAGCAATGGCGTGATAAAGAATTTAGCCCGGTATTAAACGAGCGAGCACAAACTGAAGAAGCCAATTTAGCGGGTAGTGTGTTATTTAATACGCTGGTATTAAAGCAAAGTTCACCCTTGCCAGAAGATGAAGTATTAGATGAACGTTTTGATTTTTCACTTAGCCGCAACCAAAGTTGTGCGACGATGGGTGAGTTTGACCAATTAGCGGATGAGCAACCGCATGCGGGTATGCCTTATGGCTTGCCTGGAGTGACTGCTGCTGAATTTCAGCACTTACAAAACTGGATCAAAAAAGGCGGGAAAATGGCGCACATCAAGCCGCCATCAGCTGCTGAGCTTGCGCAAGTAAAAAACTGGGAAGCATTTTTAAATCAAGATGGTTTGAAGTACCAATTATCAGCGCGCTATATTTATGAGCATTGGTTTTTAGCACACATCTATTTTAGTGATGCACAATCACCTAACTTTTTTAAGTTGGTACGCTCAAGTACTCCCCCTGGTGAAGACATTAAACTAATAAGTTCTCGTCGCCCTTACGATAATCCAAACGTTGAGCGTGTTTATTATCGACTGCTTCACGACCGTTCTACTATTTTATCAAAAACGCATTTACCGCTTAAACTTAATGATGAAAAGTTGGCACGTATTTACCAGCAATTTATTGCGCCAAATTACACTGTATCTAGTTTACCAAGCTATGAGCCTACCCTTGCATCAAACCCGTTTAAAACGTTTGAAGCACTGCCTATAGATGCAAAATATCAATTTATGCTCGATGAAGCTGAGCTAATTATTATGGGCTTTATTAAAGGCCCTGTTTGTCGTGGTCAAATAGCACTCAATGTGATTAATGATCATTTTTGGGTGGCGTTTGCTGATCCTAAGAAGGTAGCGACTCCGGCGGTAGGTAAAATGCTGGTGCAACATGAGGATGCATTAGAGTTGCCCGCAGCAGAGGAAAGTAATGCGTTACCGATTTCTAATTGGGTCAAATACTCGGTTCGCGAAAAACGTTACTTAAAAGCCAAGGTAGAGCTTGCTAATAATCTGTTCAAAAACGGCGAGCATTTAACCACCGACTTATTGTGGAAAGGGGATGGGCACAATCAAAATGCGGCACTGACTATTTTTCGACACTTTGATAGTGCAACTGTAGTTAAAGGCTTTATTGGCCAACAACCTAAAACTATGTGGGTGCTTGATTACGCGCTGTTTGAGCGTATTCATTACTTGTTAGTTGCGGGCTTTGATGTGTATGGCAATATTGGCCATCAATTAATAACGCGCTTATACATGGACTTTTTACGTTTAGAAGGTGAGCACAACTTTTTAGCTTTGTTACCTGAAGCTCAGCGAGAGACAATTAAACAGAGTTGGTATCGAAAATCACCACCTAGTTTGTCGACCTTTTTTGAAAACAATCGTGAGTTTAGTCAACCCAGCGGTATTAACTATCAAACAGATGAACCGCAATCAGAGCTATATGGCTTAATTAAAGAGGCATTAGAGCCCGTTTTAAGTCCTCGTTATGACTATAAAAAAGTACCCGCACCATTAAGTGCGATTAATACCATGCCTGCTAAAGCAGTTAACTTACTGCCACAGCTATCTTATGTGCTAGTGAAAGAGCAGGATGGCCACACAGGCTATACGATTATTCACCATAACGCGCACTATAATATTTCGAGTCTACTAAACGAAGATGGACAGCGCGCCTATGAAGAAGATACGGTGACAATTGTTCCGGGCTTTATTGGTGATTACCCTTCTGCAATTTGGTATTTAAATAACGCCCAACAGGTTTCGGCCTTTGCAGAACAGTTACCGCTAATGCAAGTGGAAGCTGATTATCGCGCTTTAAAGTCTAAGTTTGCGATTCGTCGAACTCACCCGCAATTTTGGCAATACAGCGATATTTTACATCAGGTTGCCCGCCAGTACCGAGGTGTTGAATTTGGCATGTTTGATTATAATCGACTAGAAAATCGTTAGGTACACGCTAAACGGTTACAAGAGCCCAGCTTAACTAGCTGGGTTTTTTATATTTAATAATTTAGTAATTAGTTTGCTAAGCTTAGGCTACAGTTAAAACAAAAAAAGTAACCTAGTGTATGTTCAACATTGTTAAGAGTATTCGCAAACGTTACCGTTGGGCTTTAGTTGCTATTGCCTTGTTGGTCAGCGTATCTGCATTACTGATGCAATACTTCTTTTCAGTGCAAAAATACGATGCAAAAATTATCAATATAGCTGGCAAGCAACGTATGCTTTCGCAAAAAATAGCTTGGCATAGCAATGCATTAATTAATCAAACGGATAATCACGCACAACATCTTCAATCGTTAAAACACTCCCTTGAGTTATTTGAACAAGCCCATGAATATTTACTCACTAAAGATGAACAAGGTGACGCAGTTTATCTAAATACACCTTTATTTGATTTATATTATGCCCCCCCAAGCAACTTAGATGCAGAAGTGTTGGCCTTTATAACGCAAGCTAAAAATTTGGTTTCTCAAAAGGAGCCTATTAATTTGGCTTCGTTTTCCGTGAGCGAAGTTGAAGCATTACTTAAAAAATTAGACACTGCGGTGAGCTTATTTGAGCAACAAGCGGTAAAAAAGGTTGATTGGATCTCTAGTATTGAACTGCTTTGTTGGTTTTTTACTCTGGCATTATTGTTTTTAGAACTTAGATTTGTGTTTATGCCGATGGAAAAACGAGTTCTGCAGACCTTACAAAAGTATCAACAACAAAAAGAATTTGCAGAGCAGGTAAGTAATAACAAAGAGCACTTTATTGCACGAGCCAGTCATGAATTTAGAACCCCATTACAGGGGTTAATTACCTCGATCGATGAGCTAAAAATTCCCACTTCACAGCAGGATATACAACGCCAAGCTCGGTATTGCTCGGCGAGGTTGTTGGCGATGTTAGATGAATTACAAGATTTACAAGCGCTGAGTTTAAATCGTTGGTCGTTAAACCCGACCTCTGACAACTTACTAACCACCATAAATAAAGTGTTAGTTGTGTATGAATATGGTTGTACTGAGAAAGGGTTAAAGTTAATCAGAGAGTTAGCAGCGAGCTTAGACTGCGCGGTGATTGTAGATCATGCACGCCTACAACAAATAGTTAATGAGCTACTTAGTAATGCATTAAAGTTTACAGAGCAAGGAGAGGTGAAAGTCATCGCTACGCTCAACAATAACCAACTATCGCTGAGCGTCGAGGACACCGGCTGTGGCTTTGATCACCTTATCGAGCAATTAGAATTAGACAGCACTGAGCAAAGTAACCATTTTCAAGGACTCAGAACAGGCCTTACCCGTGTACAATATATTGTTGACGCATTAAAGGGTGAAATTCGTTTTGAAAATAATCATCAGCAAGGGGCCTCTGTATTTTTAACATTACCATTAGAGATGGATACTACTTTAAGCAAGTCATCGTCAATTCCTGATAACTTACATTGTTTAGTGGTTGAAGATAACCCACTTAATATGCTGGTACTCACTAAGCTATTAACCGCATTGAACATACACGCTGAATGCGCTGAGAATGGCAAAATAGCGTGTGAAATGGTCGCCAAAAAATCTTATGACGTCATCTTTATGGATTTAAATATGCCGGTTATGGATGGGTTTGAAGCTACTAAAATCTTGCATGATAACGATAAAACACTGCCGATTATTGTGGTTACCGCAAACACCTCTGATAGTGATCTTGCTCGCGCTAAAGCTTGTGGAGCAATAGGTCATATTCATAAACCCATAGATCAGCAAAGCATAATCGCGGCGCTAAACGATGCTTTTCTACCTGAGGTTGATTAAATCTCACTTGCCTAATTATTCCTTATTACGTTAGTTTGAGTTTTTAAGCTCTGTTTTGGGATCTAACGTGCGCTCAATTTTACTACAGCAATTTAGTGGTTATTTATCTACCGATGACAGTGTTCGGTATTATATCGACGATTTAACTTGGCAAGTAAAACAGGGTGAACATTGGGTCTTACTCGGGGGTAATGGTGCTGGAAAATCAGCACTCGCAGCAGCGTTAATTGGTGAAGCAAAACAACAAAGCGGGCAACGTCATAGTACCTTTAACAAGCTACAATTAGTGTCAAGTGATCTACAAAAGCAGTTACTTAACACGCATCGTAAAAGTGAAAAGCCACAAAAAGTAACAGACATGCTCTTTGCTGAGCCTCAAATAAATAGCGATTTATGCCAACAGTTAATCACCGCTTTTAATTTTGATGCCTTACTTAATCGTGATTTTACTGATTTATCTACTGGCGAAACGCGTAAATTATTATTAATTAAAGCGCTATCTGCTAACAGTGATTTAGTTGTGCTTGATGAACCATTTGATGGCTTAGACTCTGAATCGGTTGGACAGCTAAACCGCCTATTACAGCAGTTGAGCGCACAAACCTGCTTTGTGTTTGTGCTAAACCGTGTTGACGAAATTCCAGCGTTTGTTGATCACTTTGCTTATGTGAATAATGGTCGTTTACAACATAGCTTGGCAAAACCGTGTGCAGCAAAACAAGCGGATTTATTCAAATTACTTCATTTAGAGCATACATCATTAAGTATTCCCGATGCGCCTGAGCGCTGTTTTAAATCAGCGACAAACACGCCACTCGTTAAGCTCACTAATGTTCATGTGCGTTACAGCGAACAAACAATTTTTGAAAATTTAAACTGGACGATTAACCAATATCAGCACTGGCAACTCACCGGGAAAAATGGCTCAGGTAAAACTTGTTTATTAAATTTAATTACAGGTGATAACCCTCAGTGCTATAACAATGAGATTGAAGTGTTTGGTTTTAAGCGTGGCACAGGGGAGAGTATTTGGGATATAAAACAGCACATTGGTTATATTTCAAATACGCTACATTTGCAGTATCGAGTGAGTATTTCGGCGCTTAATACTATTATTTCAGGGTTTTTCGATAGTATAGGTTTATATCAACAAGCCAGTGAGTTACAAACGCGTTTAGCTAAAGAGTGGTTGGCACTAATTGGTTTAAGTGACAAAACAAATAGTGCTTTTACCCAGCTATCGTATGGCGATCAGCGACTATTACTGATTGTGCGCGCAATGGTTAAACATCCTGCTTTGCTTATTTTAGATGAGCCATGTTTAGGGCTTGATGAGGCAAATCGTCAACGCGTTTTACTGCTGATTGAAAAGGTGTGTGCTGCAAAAACGAGTACCGTTATTTATGTAAACCATCATGCAGCAGATACCATTAAAGGGATTGAACACACCTTAAAAATGGAAGATTTTAAACCGGCTCACTATGGGCAACATGCTGCTCATAGTGAGACGCTTATGTAAGCTTGTTTATAACTGAGTAACCTTAAACCCTTGGTCGCGAAGTTGTTTAATTAAACCATGCTGCTCAACTAAGTGCAGAGCACCTACCGCAATAAACACCTTGCCTTGTTCAAGTTTAGGCGTGAGCTGAGTGACCCAATTATTATTGCGCTCAATCAGCATAACTTGCTCGCTTTGTTGACCGTATTGGCTGTCATCAAAACTGGTGTGGTAATAGCCGGTTAGGGTTTGCATATCGCCCTTTTTCCATGCATCCACTAGGGTGATAAAGTAGGTATTAATATCGCTTAGTTGCTCAAAAGTTTCTGCTATCATGGCATTGCTTAATGACTCTAAGCCATTAAACATCTGTAGTTGTTGCTCTATGGTTTCAAGCTCCGCAATGTTAATACTGTGCTTTTGCGCGTACTCGAGTATTTGCTTATCGATGCCGTTTTTATCTGAATAGCCCGCGTTTTGAAACTCAATTTGCATCATGGTCAACATAACAGCCCAAGGTTTGAAACTGTTGAACATGGCAATATCAATCGATTTTTTAGCAAAGTAGTTTTTGAGGAGTTGATAATTTTTTTCTGAAAGCTCGCTCTGTAGCTTACGCCCGTTAGTAAGCAGCATAAACGGCATAGAACGTTGCTGCATTTGTAATGGTGATAGTTTACTAATATCCACTTCAACAACAACTTGATTACTGTTATCCAGTGCGTGAGTCACTTTTTGTGGTAGCCCTTTCATGCTGGCATCACCCACATGCACGGTGCCAAATAAATACGAGCTAGCGCCTTGCTTTTCTATTTTGAATAGAGCTGGTGCTGCATAGCCATTGACGCTAAAGGCTAAAAGTAATAACACCATAAATAAATGACTAATACGTAATGACACGTTCATAAAATCCTATCCAAGTTTAAGTCGTTTTATAAATACTAACTTAGTTTACTTTATAGGTAACGTAAAAATGCCTGATTAATCAATCAGGCATTTATCGGTGTTATTGATACCAATTATTGCTGTAGGCCATGTTGCCATAATTAGCCACCGCACGAGCTTGCTTGATGAGTGCGCTATCGTTATGTCTGGGGTGTAATTGCTTATTTTTATAAATATAGGTGGTTGCCGGTTTATCTGGCTGCAAAATAACAACGTTATCATTTTGCATGTAAGCAAAGTTTTTATCGTACTGCATCATTGCACGCTGCTTATTTTTGGCCACAGGGCGAGTGAGATCGTGACCAATCATTGGGTGTTCACCGCTGGCGCCAATAAGCGACAGTAAGGTGGTAGGAATATCCAGCTGACTGGCTAATTGATGATCGCGTTTGGGCTTAATACCGTTTCCAAAAATAACCGCAGGAATTCTAAAGTGATCAATAGGTACAAGGCTGGAACCAGACACGCGTGAGTCGTGATCAGCAATCACTATAAACACAGTATCGTCCCAGAAAGATGATTTTTTCGCCTTTTCAATGAATGTGCCTAGGGCATAATCTGCATATTTAGCTGCGTTATTACGGCTTTGCTTTGGTTGCTCAAACAGGGCTATTTTACCGTCCGGAAATTCATAAGGGCTATGATTAGAACTACTAAAAATCAGACTAAAAAATGGCTTTTGCTGTTGTTGTAATTTATTCAGCTCTTTATCTGCTTGAGTAAATAAATCTTCGTCAGATGCGCCCCATGAACCATTAAAGTTAATGTTAGCGAAGCTTTCACTATCAACAATATCACTAAAGCCGTTACCCAAAAAGAAGCTACGCATGTTGTCAAAGTGACTTTCTCCACCATAAATAAACTGAGTATGGTAGTCCTGCTTTGCTAAAAAACTAGCCAAGGTAAAAAAGTCACGTTGTGATTTATCGAGTTTTACAACCGCGCGTGAGGGAGTCGGTGTAAAACCGGTTATAACTGCTTCAATACCGCGTACAGAGCGAGTGCCGGTAGCGTATAAGTTATCAAATCCCCAGCCCTGTTGATAAAGTGCATCTATATTGGGCGTTAAGGGTAAGCCACCTAAGATACCTACATAACGAGCGCCCAAGCTTTCTTGCAGAATAATAACCAGGTTTTTCTTTTTACCTTGGTAGCTTGCCTGATGAAAAGTGCGGGTAGGGGCATTTGGATTATTAAATATTGCTTGAGGATTTTGCATGGTACTGCGTACTGTGGCGAGTAACTCCTCTTGAGGGACCTTGCCATAATATGCCTGACTTGATTGCTCATTGGAGAGCTGTTTTAACGCAAATGCTACGCTATATAGTGAATTAAGCGTGAGGTCATTCAGCAAGTGGTCGGTAGAAAATGCCACCATAGCGGGGTTTAATGGACGATGGCCTAATGAATTTCGAGCGCCTAACAGTGTTAGGCTACATATAATAACAGCTAATAGTGATAGTTTTATTGCCCCTAGGGACGAGCGGTTTTGCCATTGCTGAGTAAGAATTTTGTTAGCAAATTTAATGGTGAAAACGAGCGCTAAAACAGCGAAGAGGACTTCGAGTTTGTAACCTGAAAAAATCATTTTAGAGACTTCTTTAGGATAAATAAGGTATTCAATAAATAGGCGATTAGGGCGTAAGTCGTATTCGTTAATAAACGTGGGTGTAATAACCTCAAAAAACACTAACATCGCAGCCATTATTACTAAATACCACTTTACGACTCCTCGAATATAAGCAGTTAATTTGAGAGCATGTGCTGCAAGTGTTAGTAACAAAGCGGGGGTTATGATGTAGCATAATGTTGCTATATCAACACGTAAACCGCCTACAAAAACAAAGTGCCAGGCGCCTTCGGTAAATACACGGCCACTTTGCCACAAACTTAAACCTAATCGCGCAAAAGTTAGCAAGCATAGGAGTGCGAAAAAAAATACCGCTAAAACCCACAATGGCCCCAGTACTTTTTTAGTGCTACTGATTAAGTCCATAGCACAGACCACCAAACTAAAATAGCAATAAGCATGGCGATAAAGACACTGGCGGATGCAATATCTTTAGCTAGGCCTGATAGTTCATGATATTCGCTACCGATGCGATCAACCACCACTTCGACTGCGGTATTGACCAACTCAGCAAATAACACAAACAATAAGCTGGCAATCAATATTAATTTGCTACTTAAAGTAATTTCTTGCAAGCAGGCAAATACGCCTAGCAAACTAAATAAAACCAACTCTTGCTGAAAAGCAGCCTCAAATCGGCTCATCCATTTTAGGCCGTTAAATGTATGGCTTAAGGTAAAAATTAGGCGCATTAGGCCTTGGCGTTTTATAACGGTTTTATTATTCATATTTTAGTTTCGCTATGGTTAATCGTTTGACATGACGCGAGTAAATCTTCAGAGGTTTGGTAGGTTTTACTCGCAACACCGGTTAAGCTTAAAAGGGTATGAAAAATAGCATCGTGTGATTGCGCTAAAGTGCTATTTAAGTTGTTTAGACACTTGGCTGTAATGCGCTGATTATGCTCATCAGCCCAGATGTAAAGAGGCACATGGGTTTGAGCTGTTGGTGCAAATGCATAGGGAAAGCCATGTAAGTATGCGCCATTTTCACCGAGCGACTCGCCATGGTCTGACACATACAGTAACTGCTTATCAATATTAGCTGGCAGTGCCTTTAACTGTTCAATAACTTGAGCGTTGATAAAATCACTATAAGCAATTGTATTATCGTAGGTGTTAACCAGTTCTTCAGCGCTACAGTTTTGAATATCGCTGCGGTCGCAGGTTGGACTAAACTGTTTAAATTTTTCAGGGTAGCGCTTAAAGTAAGTAGGGCCATGTGAACCCATCATATGCAGCACTATAACCGTATTAGCCTGACTCAAATTGGCAAGCTTGTGCTTTAGTGGGGCTAGTAACGCTTCATCAAAACAGTATTTACCATCACATAGTTCAGATGCTTTGGTATCAATACTAATAGTAGGTACGCGCGTGCAGACGTTTTTACAGCCACTATTATTATCAACCCACAAGACATCTGCGCCTGCTTGTTGTATCAAATCAATCACGTTTTGCTGATTATCACTGTCTAAACGAGAAAAATTGGCATGAGTTTGCAGTGAAAACATACATGGTACTGACGCTGCTGTGGCCGTGCCACACGACGATACGTTATCGAAATAAGTGACATTATGTTTTTGCGTGTATTGGTTGGTATTACGCTCATAGCCTTGGTAGGAAAAATTTTCAGCTCGAGCGGTTTCACCTACCACGATGACAGTAACTCGTGTTGTGCTTGGTGATGCTAAAGTTGGCGTGGTATCAATATTTTTAAATTCAATATCGCTATAAAGTAACTGGTCACGGGCGTATTTGTAGCCACTAGAGAGATATTGAAATGGAATAATTTCTTTTTTAAGAATACGGTTATTACGACCCGTTGCCGCGTAATCGGCGTAAAAGTTAACGACCACTAATGCAATCAGTGCAAAGCTTGCTAAAAGCAGTTTAAGACGGCTAATAACTTCTTTGTATGGGCGAGCGCAGTTTATTTTTATTCTACTCAAAATAAAGACAGGTAATGCGGCAAAAAGCAGTAAAAAGCCAACAAGTTGCAGGTTTAAATAGCTTAACGCTTCACTAGAGTCAGTTTCGACGGTGTTTTGTATCATGGAATAATCAAACACCACACCATAGTTCAATGAGCCATATAACGCCGCACTCGAGAGCACTAGCAGCAAGTAGTTAATGGGTTTTAGTATTCCCCGAATAGAAACCACTGAAAAGAATATGATTAGCAAACAAATCAGTAGTAACGGCACAGAAAACAAAAATAGCCATGAAAATGTGTGCAACGAGGTAATAGCGCTAAACGCACCATGCATAAATGGAATATTAATAACTAAGCCGTAATAACAAGCCATAAAAATAATGAATGCATTAGCACTGCAATTAAAATAAAAGCGTTTTTTAGTATTTGCTTGCGGTTGCTTACTGAGTTTGAAAGTTAAGTTCATAACACGCCTCTTTTTAGTGAACGTTGTTATGCTAGGCTGCCACGCTTAAGAAACTCTTAAGGAATCGATTTATTTTAATTTTGTTAGATAAAAATGAGGCGGCTTACTAAAAATTAATCAAACCAGAATTCAGTGTTATAAGAATAGTGAATTTCCTGAGTTGAAATGAAGGGATAAAAAATCTATTTAATCTGGCTTAATTGAATTTTAAAACCTGAGTAAGTGTGTTTTTATAATTATTATGAATTGAATTTGGTGTTGACTTAGCGCCCTGAGCGCGGTACTAATATAAAAAGACAGCGAAACAAGATGTTCGCAATGACTAAATCTTAAATGGTACTGAATTTTATGCTTAAAAATGCACTTAACCTAGTCCTAATTATTATCGTGGTGATTATTCCCGCGAGGGCTTCGTAGTGCTTTAAAAAACTAAGCATTGAAAAGCCCTCCGCACTTAACCGTCCGGGGGGCTTTTTAGTTTTAGAGTTAAATTTTTAATGGGTTGTCACACAGGAATGAGGATTTACTAATGACAGGCGCAGAACTAACAATCGATTTACTCGCCAAACACGGCGTAGATGAAGTATTTGGCTACCCAGGTGGTGCTATTATGCCCATTTACGATGCCTTGTATGGTGCGCCTGTAAAACATTATCTTACTCGTCATGAGCAAGGTGCAGGGTTTGCCGCCGTGGGCTATGCACGCAGTACTGGACGTTTAGGTGTGTGCTTGGCAACATCAGGCCCTGGAGCGACTAATTTAATTACCGCATTGGCAGATGCCATGATGGACTCAGTGCCTTTACTTGCTATTACAGGGCAAGTACCAACCGCTGCTATTGGCTCTGATGCTTTTCAGGAAATTGACGTGCTTGGCATGTCGCTTTCGTGTACTAAACACAGTTACATGGTTGAGCGAGCAGAAGATTTAGCCGAAATATTACAAGAAGCGATGCATTTAGCACAAAGCGGCCGTCCAGGCCCCGTTTTAGTTGATATCCCCAAAGACATTCAAATGGCGCAGGTGCCTTTTAAACCTTGGTTAGCAGCTGATGAATACTTACCGCAACTTGATTTAAACCAAGTTGCTATCGCCAATCAATTACTCAGTGAAGCCAAACGGCCTGTTGCCTATGTTGGTGGGGGCGTTCATGCCGCTGATGCGCAAAATGAATTAATGCAATTTTTAAATAAAACGCAAATGCCTGCGGTTTCAACCCTTAAAGCATTGGGCAGTGTATTACCTGATTACGAATATGATTTAGGCATGCTAGGTATGCATGGCGGTCAAGCGGCTAATTTAGCCGTGCAAGAATGTGATGTATTAGTGTGTATTGGCGCTCGCTTTGATGACCGTGTAACAGGTAACTTAGCTAAGTTTGCTGCAAAAGCAAACGTGATTCATTTAGACATAGATGCAGCCGAGGTTGGTAAACGCAAACCCGCAAAGGCTTCTTTAATTGCTGATTTAAAAACCTCACTTCCCGCCCTTGAGTGCGTCGTTACGCCAAAAGCGTGGTGCGATCATAATAAACAAATGATGGTTAAGCATGCATGGCGCTACGACTATCCGGGTGAAAAAGTATTTGCCCCTTATTTACTTAATCAACTAAGCCAGCGTATGCCAAGCACCAGTGTTGTTTGCTGCGATGTGGGTCAGCACCAAATGTGGGTTGCGCAGCATATGAAATTTAACCATCCATGCAACCACTTAAGCAGTGGCGGTGCAGGCACCATGGGATTTGGTTTACCTGCGGCAATCGGCGCACAAATAGCGAGAAAAGATGACTTTGTGATCACCGTATCAGGTGATGGTTCAATCATGATGAATATCCAAGAGCTTGCCACTATTCGTCGTAATAATTTACCAGTAAAAATACTGATACTTGATAACCAGCGTTTAGGCATGGTTCGCCAATGGCAGGAGTTATTTTTTGAAGGGCGCTATAGCGAAACCAACTTGTCAGATAACCCTGACTTTGTACAGCTAGCGGCTGTTTTTGGTATTGCGGGGCAAACGATTACCCATGCCAATCAAGTGGATGATGCAATCACAGCCTTATTAAATAGCGATGGGCCTTACATTGTTCATGCTTGTATTGATGATAAAGAAAACGTATGGCCACTTGTTCCACCTGGGGCTGCTAACGATGAAATGATGACGGAGAAAGCACAATGAAACACAGTTTAACTATTGCCTTAAAAAGCCAAAGTGTCGCAATCGAGCGCTTTTTACGTGTCGTGCGTCATCGTGGTTTTGATTTAACTCACTTGCAGCTCAATATGGACGATGGCCAATATAATATGGCCATGACGGTTGATAGCGATAAACCAATTTATTTGCTTACCAGTCAACTAAATAAATTGGTTGATGTGAAACATGTCACGCTGCAAAGCTTACAGCAACAAGCTGTATAACAAAAAATTTAACAGATTTTACGAGTAACTGTTCACGTGGTTACTCATCAATTTTAAGAATGAGGAATGCCCGCATTTATTGCGGCAAATACTGAGGTAACTATGGCTAAATTAAGAAGTGCAACGACTACTGAAGGACGTAAACGCGCAGGCGCAAGAGCATTATGGCGTGCAACAGGCATGACCGACACCGACTTTGGTAAACCCATTATTGCTGTGGTTAACTCATTTACACAATTTGTGCCGGGGCATGTGCATCTTAATCAGCTCAGTGAACTTATGGCTGAAACCATCACCCAAGCGGGCGGTGTTCCAAAAGAATTTAATACCATCGCCATAGATGACGGTATTGCCATGGGGCACGGCGGTATGCTTTATTCACTGCCATCGCGCGATTTAATAGCCGACTCAGTAGAGTACATGGTCAATGGCCATTGTGCTGATGCGATGATTTGTATCTCAAACTGCGACAAAATCACCCCTGGGATGATGTTAGCGGCGCTGCGTTTAAATATACCGGTTATTTTTGTATCGGGTGGCCCTATGGAAGCGGGTAAAACTAAATTAGCCAATATCGATATTAAACTCGATTTAGTAGATGCCATGGTTAAAGGTGCCGATGAATCGGTAAGTGATGCCGACTCAGAGCAAGTTGAACGCTCTGCATGCCCTACCTGTGGGTCGTGTTCAGGGATGTTTACTGCCAACTCAATGAACTGTTTATTAGAAGCAATAGGCCTTGCGCTGCCGGGTAACGGTACCACGCTTGCGACCCACAAAGACCGTAAACAATTGTATGTTGAAGCAGGTGCTCGCATCGTTGATTTATGCCGCGAGTATTACCAAAAAGATAACCAAGACGTACTGCCTCGTGCCATCGCTAATAAAACCGCATTTATGAACTCTATGGTGGTTGATATTGCCATGGGCGGCTCATCAAATACGGTATTACATTTACTCGCAGCGGCACAAGAAGCCGGTGTAGATTTTGATATGTCACACATTGATGAACTTTCACGTAAAACCCCGTTTTTATGTAAAGTTGCTCCAGCTACCGCGCAATACCATATTGAAGACGTACACCGCGCTGGTGGCATGATGGCCATAGTACGCGAGCTTGGTAAAGCCGGCTTGGTTGATTTATCGGTTAATCATGTTGCCGGCATGACCATGGGTGAGCTGGTAAAAAAATGGGATGCAACGGATCCTAATAACGAAGTGGCGCGAAAGTTTTACCGCGCGGGTCCCGCTGGTATTCGTACTACTAAAGCCATGAGCCAAGATTGCCGTTGGGACGAAGGGGATAATGACCGTGAACATGGTTGTATTCGCAGTGTTGAACATGCATTTCGTCAAGATGGCGGCCTCGCGGTACTTTCAGGTAATTTAGCGGTTGATGGCTGTATTGTTAAAAGTGCCGGCGTTGTCGATGAAATGCTGCACTTTGAAGGCACTGCTGTTGTTTATGAGTCTCAAGATGACTCTGTAGAAGGGATTTTAAATGGTGAAGTAAAAGCCGGCGATGTAGTTGTAATTCGTTACGAAGGCCCTAAAGGCGGCCCAGGCATGCAAGAAATGCTATACCCAACCAGCTACTTAAAATCAAAAGGCTTGGCTGAAAAATGTGCCTTGATCACCGATGGTCGCTTCTCGGGTGGTACGTCAGGTTTATCGATTGGCCATGTGTCTCCCGAGGCAGCCAGCGGTGGCGCGATAGCTTATGTTGAAAATGGCGATAAAATTATCATCGATATCGCTACTCGAGAAATTACTTTAGCATTAAGCGATGAGGAACTCGAAGCTCGCAGGCAAAAACAATTGGCTCGTGGTAAACAAGCTTATAAGCCGCTTAACCGCGATCGTTATGTGTCATCTGCGCTTAAAGCGTATGCGCTACTAGCAACCAGTGCCGATAAAGGTGCGGTGCGTGATTTAGCCAAACTGGAGGAGCTTAGTTAGGTATGGTTTCTCAAGAACTCGATTATTTTCGCGCTATTATCCAAGCCAATATGGAGCCTTTAGCTAAGGTGACTGAGGTGAGTGAAATGGCCGAATTGAGTGCACGATTAGGTAATCATGTTTGGTTAAAGCGTGAAGATCAGCAACCGGTGTACTCGTTTAAATTACGCGGTGCTTTTAATAAATTAAATAAGCTGCCAAAGGGCTCGGTCGTGATAACCGCATCGGCAGGCAATCATGCTCAAGGGGTGGCGCTGAGTGCTTCACACCTAGGGCATCAAGCCACCATTGTTATGCCCGTAACGACGCCTGAAATTAAGGTTAATGCGGTAAGGGCATTGGGCGGGGAAGTCGTGTTACATGGTCATCAATTTGATGCCGCAAAGGCGTATGCGCTTGAATTAACTGAGCAGCGAAACGGCGTATTTGTACCTCCATTTGATGACCCTGATGTCATTGTTGGTCAAGGCACGGTTGCCCGTGAACTAATGCAGCAGCTGAACGACTTAGACGTGGTATTTATTCCCGTTGGCGGCGGCGGATTGCTGGCGGGTATGGCGGTATACATTAAATCGCTGCGCCCAGATATCAAAGTGATTGGGGTCGAGGCTAATGAAAGCGCTTGTTTAAAAGCTGCCATGGACGCGGGTGAACCTGTAGAGCTAGAGAGAGTAGGAAGCTTTGCCGATGGTGTTGCCGTAAAAATAATTGGTAGCGAAACATTTAGACTGGCGCAAAAGTTTTGCGACGAAGTGGTGACCGTATCAGACGATGAAATATGTGCAGCCATGCAAGATATTTTTGTATCAACCCGTGCCATTGCAGAGCCTTCAGGTGCACTTGCTACCGCTGGGCTTAAAAAATGGTCTCAGCAGTCGGGTTTAAAGGGGTTAAATTTAGCGGCTATTTTGTCTGGTGCTAATTTAAATTTTGATCGCTTACGCTATGTAGCTGAACGTACTGCATTGGGTGAGAAGAACGAAGCATTATTAGCGGTAACAATTGATGAAAAACGCGGTAGCTTTAAACAATTTTGTGCATCACTAGGTGGGCGCGCTATTACCGAATTTAACTATCGTTATGCGGGGCCTGGCGAGGCGCAAATTTTTGTTGGTATTGCACTGCGCCAAGGATTAGCAGAACTTGAGGAGCTTAAACTAAGCCTAACTGATAATGGCTATACGTTTTGCGACTTGTCAGATAACGAATTAGCAAAACTTCATGTACGGTATATGGTTGGTGGTAAAGCGCCAGAGCAGCTACATGAACGCTTACTGCGGTTTGAGTTTCCAGAGTACCCAGGTGCATTAGCGCGCTTTTTAGATACACTGGGTAGTAATTGGAATATCACTTTATTTCACTACCGTAATCATGGCGGTTCAACGGGTAATGTATTGGCAGGTTTTGCTATTGAACCAAGTCAATATGAGATGTTTAATGAGCACTTAAACCGCCTAGGTTACAGTGTTCAAGACGAAACCCATAACCCGTGTTTCACCCAGTTTTTAACCACACAACCTCAAGCAGAAAAGCTCGAAAAAATCGCTCTAGCCTAACTCTATCCTAAGCAAGCATCTTATCCCGATGCTTGCTTTATTAGTTGTTTTACATATAGTTATAATTAATTATCATGTTTATGGAAGCCTGCTTTGCTACTTAAAGGAATAATAATTAGCACCTGCTTTTTTTGTAGCCAGTTAATGGCGCAGGAATCAATCACGTTACAATTAAAGTGGACGCACCAATTTCAATTCGCTGGCTATTATATGGCCAAACAAAAAGGCTTTTATAATGAGGCCGGTTTAGACGTCACTATTGTGCCTGCCGATCCAAAACGGCCAAATAGTTTTGGTGCGGTAGAGCGAGGAGAGGCGCAATTTGGTGTAGCACATTCAGGTATATTAGAACGCCGTATTGCCGGTGAACCCTTTGTAGCCATGGCTGCCATATTACAGTTTTCTCCTTACTGTTGGATGGTAAAAGAAAGCTCTGATATTTTTCATGCCCGTGATTTTGTCAATAAACGTGTAAGTGAAGTGAGTAAAGAGAGCAATTCTGAGTTGTTAACTATGCTCAAGCGCAGCGGTATAAATATCGAAAAGTTGGCTATATACAAAGGCGATAAATTACAAAAAGCATGGATGGTAAATAAAATAGATGCCATCGAAGTCTATGTTACCGACTTACCTTATTATATGGATCAGCAAGGTATTGCTCATCGACTTATATGTCCACAACGTTATGGTATGGACGTATACGCAGATATTTTATTTACCAGTGATAACATGATTAAGTACCACCCCGATACGGTAGAAAAGTTTTACCAAGCGAGTTTAAAAGGGTGGCGCTATGCGGTAATGAATATGGATGAAGCCATCGCCATTACTCAGCAGTTTTATGCCCCTGAGCGTAGTTTTCATCAATTAGCTTATGAGGCCGAAGTGCTAAAAGACTATATTGCGCCACCAAGCACCAATGTGGGTAATATGTCGATGGCCAAATGGCGTTTAATTGCTGATTTATATGAGATTGACCAAACAAAGTTTGACGAAGTAAAATCCGATTTTATTTATAAATATAAAAAACAAGAAACGTTGCAGCTTTCTTGGATGCTGATTGCGGCCATTATTATTAGTATTATTTCTATTCCCCTTTATTTACGGTTAATGTTCAAAGCACGCTAATGGCTAATTTAACCAATAGAAAAGGTGGGAAAGTTAAGTAATCCCCTTGCTCTGCGAGGTTAAAAAAATAACCGCTTAATTAGGCGTGAGTGTACTGGTATAATTTATTGCCTTTTTAATATTTTAAGCTGTTATGACCTTAACTGAGCAATTTACTGCCCTCGATTCGTTACTGATGAATACGCGCTCGTATTGGCAATGTACTGCGTTTGATTTTGACTGTTTACCGTGGCCTGAATTACACGACCCCCTAACTGCTTTAACTGATCAGGACGTTGCTGAGTTAGATACTGATCAAGCGCAACTTTATCAGTTTTTTTCACCTTACATACCCGGTATTGAGCAATTAAGCCGATTAGCTTCACTCCCTGTCATAACAAGCAGTCGAACGGATTATCCGTTTTGGATTAGTAACGGTATTAAAGGACGAAAGTTTACACAGCTACAAGACTTTGTTGGTGCGCTACCTGCCAATGATCAGCCTATTTTAGAGTGGTGTGCAGGCAAAGGCCATTTAGGACGAATGTTAGCTTTTAATGGTGCGCCGAGCGTGCACAGTATTGAGCTACAATCTCACTTATGTGAGCAAGGACAAAAAAGTGCGCAGCAACAGGGGCTTGCTATGCAATTTAGCCAAGCTGATGTACTCACAGATAACACTCAGGATTTTTTTAACCCACAAACCCATGCCGTTGCTTTACATGCCTGCGGTGCGTTACATCAAACTTTTATGCATCAAGCCAGTGCGGCCAAAGTAACACAAATTAGTTTTTCACCTTGTTGCTATCACTTGTTTACCGAGAATAATTATCAAGCAATGAGCGAACAGGCGAAGCGAAGTGCGCTTAATTTAACTCATCGAGATTTAAAACTCGCCTTGCAAGAAACCGTCACAGCTCCATCGCGAGTGGGCAAAGTACGAAAAACAGAAGTTGAGTGGCGACTCGGGTTTGATGCTTTAAGAAAGTCACTCACCGGTGAGTCGGCGTATGTTAGTGTGCCCTCAGTGAATAAAGCAATATTTTCAGATTCGTTTGAATCATTTTGTAAGTGGGCGGCAGATAAAAAAGCCTTAAAACTGCCAAAAGATATTGATTACAATAAATTTTTATTGATTGGGCAGGCGCGAAAAAAGATAACCGAGCGAGTTGAACTGGTTCGACATGTGTTTAGAAGAGCAATAGAAGTTTGGCTTGTGCTCGATCGTGCTTTATATTTGCAACAGCAAGGCTATAACGTCAGTGTTAGTACATTTTGTGAGAAGCAATTAACACCCCGTAATATTTTAATTTTAGCCAGTTTAACGCCCTCGACCTAAAAGAGATGTAATGAGAAATTTAAATAACCTACTAGAAAATAATAAACGCTGGGCATCTAGAACGAGCGAAGCTAATCCCGAATTTTTTAAAGTTTTATCGATGCAACAAAATCCAGAATATTTATGGATTGGTTGTTCTGACTCACGAGTTCCTGCTAATCAAATTGTTGATTTATTACCAGGTGAATTGTTTGTGCATCGTAATGTTGCCAACGTGGTAGTGCACACAGATCATAATTGCTTATCGGTTATGCAGTATGCGGTTGAAGTATTAAAAGTTAAACATATTATGGTTGTTGGCCACTACGGTTGTGGTGGTGTACAAGCGGTATTAAACGAAGATCGCTTTGGCTTTATTGATAACTGGCTACGCCACGTTGGTGATGTAAAAGAAAAGCATTTAGAGCAACTTAATGCTCTACCAGAAAAACAGCGTCTTGATCGTTTAATTGAGCTTAATGTGATTGAGCAAGTGCGTAACGTATCGCGCACTAGCATTGTTCAAGATGCTTGGTTACGAGGTCAAGAGCTCACAGTGCATGGCTGGGTATATGGATTAGAAAACGGTCACCTGCATGATTTAGAGTCGGTAGTTAGCTGCGCTGAAGAAGAATGCACTAGCTATAAAAAAGCAGTACAACATGTACTGAACAAGTCAGCGGGTAGTCACGCTTAATATGGCCAAAACGGCGCTAATAATCGGCAGTACCGGCTTAGTTGGCAGCCAGCTATTACAACAGCTGTTAGCATCTTCTAGCTATTCGCAGGTAGTGAGCTTATCGCGCCGCCAATTAGACTTTTCTCATCCTAAATTAATTAGCCATGTTATTGATTTTGAGAACCTGACACATTACGTTGAGTTATTCAAAGGTGACGTGTTTTTTTCCTGCTTAGGCACCACGCTAAAGCAAGCTGGAAGCGCAGCAGCACAGCGTAAAGTTGATTTTGAATACCAATTTATTTGTGCGCAAATGGCGGCCAATAACGGTGTTCCTCATTATTGTTTGGTTTCATCAAGTGGCGCAAATGCGCATAGCATGAGCCGTTACCTAAAAATCAAAGGGGAACTTGAGCAGCAGGTAAAGCAGCTTGGTTTTTTGCGCTTGAGTATATTGCAACCGTCTTTGTTAGTCGGCGAGCGATCAGAGCTTAGAATTGCAGAAAAGTTAGTTGAGGTGGTACTGCCACTGTTAACGCGTTTTGGCATCTTCAAACGGTATAGACCAATAACCGGTGAGCAAGTAGCTAATAAATTGCTAAGGGTGAGCATAGAGCAGCAACAAGCAACGGGTTGCTATGTGCTCGACGAGCTATTTGAATAACTGAGTGATTAGCGCCATAAAGCAGGTTCGTCTATGGCGTTATATTTATTATTCTGCGTCTGTTTTTGCCGATAATTGCTGTTCAAGTATCGCTACTTTTGCTTCTAATTCAGTCAGCTTTTCACGGGTGCGGATCAGCACTTGGCTTTGAATATCAAACTCTTCACGGCTTACAAAGTCCATTTCGGCAAGCTTATTTTGTAACACTTGCTTGGTTTTACCTTCAAGTGTATCAGCCAGGTTTTTTACACCTTGTGGCATATTGTTGGTGATTTGTTTCGCAATTTCTTCAAGTTTTGCTGGGTTAATCATAGTCGTCCTTTGCCTGTTGCCTAAAATGATAATAACTAATATTACCTTATTGGCTAGGCGTATTGTAGTGATTACGTTAAAATTGCCCGTCTTTTTGCAATCACCTGGTCGTTATGAAACTCAATCCTAAACAAGATGAAGCGGTAAAGTACATTAGTGGTCCTTGCTTGGTATTAGCTGGCGCAGGCTCGGGTAAAACGCGAGTTATTACCAATAAAATCGCTTACTTAGTACAGAAATGTGAGTATCAAGCGCGTAACATTGCGGCGGTTACCTTTACCAACAAAGCGGCTAAAGAAATGCGCGAGCGGGTTTTGCAAACCTTAGGAAAGCAAGAGTCTAAAGGTTTATGGGTCTCTACATTTCATACGCTAGGGCTTGAGATCATCAAAAAAGAGTTAAAAACACTCGGGTTTAAACCTGGTTTTTCGCTGTTTGACGACCAGGATACGAATCAATTACTCGGTGATTTAACCGAAGATGAGCTTAAAAAAGACAAAGACTTACTTAATCTACTTAAAATGCAAATTGGTAGCTGGAAGAATGAGCTCATTTTACCAGAGCAAGCTATTCGCGAAGCCAGAGAGCCACAAAAAGCCTTGTTTGCTCAATTATATGCGCGCTATCAAAACCAACTTCGCGCTTATAATGCACTCGACTTTGATGATTTAATTATGATCCCCACGCTGCTTTTAAGCAGTAATGCCACTTCACGTGAACGTTGGCAGCAGCGTTTTCGCTATTTACTGGTGGATGAATACCAAGATACTAATACCAGCCAATACCAATTAGTAAAATTGCTGGTTGGTGAGCGTGCACGGTTTACCGTGGTAGGAGATGACGATCAGTCTATTTACTCTTGGCGTGGTGCTCGCCCACAAAATTTGGTGTTATTAAGTAAAGACTATCCAGGATTAAGATTAATAAAACTAGAGCAAAACTACCGTAGTGCAGGGCGTATTCTTAAAGCGGCTAATATATTGATTGCGAATAACCCCCATGAGTTTGAAAAAAAGCTCTTTAGTGAACTTGGCTATGGTGAGCAAATTAAAGTCATTGGCTGTCGTGATGAAGAGCATGAGTCTGAGCGTGTGGTTGCAGAAATTATTTCGCATAAGTTTATGAAGCGCACTAGTTATAAAGATTACGCGATTTTGTACCGAGGTAACCACCAAGCGCGTGGTTTTGAAAAGTCGTTAATGAGTAACCGTATACCCTATAAAATTAGTGGCGGGATGTCGTTTTTTTCACGTTCTGAAATTAAAGATATTATGGCTTACTTACGCTTATTAGTGAACCAAGATGATGACAATGCCTTTTTAAGGATCGTGAATACGCCACGGCGTGAAATAGGCACGGTGACGCTTGAAAAACTAGGCACCTTAGCCAATGAAAAACATCAAAGCTTGTTTGCCACCTGTTTTGATAACGACTTAGGGTACAGACTAAAAGGACGTGGTTTTAATGCGTTAGCTGGATTTGCCCGTTGGGTGGTTGAGCTGTCGGATAACGCAGTTCGCAGCGATACCTTAGAAGCGGTAAAAGATTTAGTGCGAAATATTAATTATGAAGCCTATTTATATGAATCATCACCGAGTGCAAAAGCCGCCGAAATGCGCATGAAAAATGTCTCGGAGCTGTACCGTTGGATCACCGATATGCTGACTGGCGATGCCGATAACCCGCCAATGACGTTAGCTGAAGTGGTTAGTAAATTGACCCTACGCGATATGCTAGAGCGTAACGAGGAAGAAGATGAAGCAGATGCAGTACAATTACTTACGCTGCATGCTTCAAAGGGACTCGAGTACCCTTATGTATTTATGGTAGGCATGGAAGAGGGGCTATTGCCACACCAAGTAAGCATTGATGAGGATAATGTAGATGAAGAGCGCCGCCTTGCCTATGTAGGTATTACCCGCGCGCAGCAAGAGCTAACCTTAACGTATGCTAAAATTCGTCGTCAATTTGGTGAAACATCGCAAACGGAGCTCAGCCGGTTTGTGCAAGAGCTACCACAAGATGACTTAGCCTTTGAAAACAAAAAAGCGCCTAATACTCAAGCTGAACGCATGGAAAAAGGCCAAGCTCGGGTTGCAAATTTAAGGGCAATGCTAAAAAAACCACAATAGCATGTGTTTAGCGTTATTTTGATTCTGAGCTTATAAGTGTTGAACGTATCGCGCTTTTAAGTGGGTGCTGTTTGGCAACAAACAAGTTCAAGCCATGCTTATCTAAAAGGGCTCTGAAGTTTAATATTGACGGGCCTTTAGCAATCACTTTAATGTGTTTAAGTTTAGTGATAGCCAGCAAACCTTGTAGCTGCAAGTCATAGCATTCCTGCTGCAATATTCGTTTACTGAAAGTGGAGCTTAATAGTAAGTAATCAAATCCTATCTCGGTCACTAAATTAAGCTCGCATTTATCCTTTGCGAAATTATTTAGACCAATAGAGTAGCCCAGTGCTTTAAGCTGTTTTAAGTTTTCTAGTTGCAGCGCACTGGCGTAACGTAATTCTTGATCATCAAACAACAAACAAAGTGGATCAATGTTTAATGGCTGCTTTAGTGCAGTAGTTAATAAAGAGAACTCATGCTTTTCTAAAAGCAGACTTGAGCAAGGCAGAAGAGCAACGCTTATTTCAGAGTCTTTCGCTTGTTGATACGCTTGTAAAATCAGTTGGAGTTCTACTTTTATATGCTGTTCTTTATCACTTGCAAATTTCTTTAAAATATCAAAACTAGTAAAGCCAAGTACAGGGTGTTCACCAAACGCTTCAAATAATGAGGCATATTGATAATGCTCATCCATAGAAATAATATCTGAGCTACGAAACGTCATAGGTAATACATCAAGATGGTGCAATGTTTGTGACTCATGTTGCAGCATTGGCTCTGTGAGTAACGGGTGAAATAATTCGAAGCGATTTTTACCAGAGTTTTTAGCGTAATACATTGCGGCATCTGCATCTCTAATAATTTCATCTGTATGTTTATAGCTTTGTTTTGAATAAGTGATACCAATACTCGCGCCGCTTTGCACACAAATACCTTTTGTACAAAAAGGCTTTCGCATGATGTTGATGATTCGATTTGCAACATCTTCAGCTTGGTTTGGCTCGGTTAAATGAGTGAGTAAAATTACAAATTCATCTCCTCCTAAGCGTGCTAATAAATCATGCTCACGGATACATTGAGAGAACAACTGACCCACGCTAATTAAAAATTCGTCTCCGGCATGGTGCCCAAGCTGGTCGTTTATATCTTTAAATTTATCAAGATCAATAAACAGTACCGCAAAGTGCTCATCAGGGTGACGTTGGTAAAACTGTAGCGTTTTTTCTAGCTGCGTTAAAAATAAATTACGATTAGGCAAGCTTGTTAATGAGTCATGGTGCGCATCGTGATACAGCTGCTGCTCTATTTTTTTACGCTCATCAATTTGCATCTGTAAATGCAAATTTGCTTGGCTTAGCTCTTTGGTTTTTTCGTTTACTCGAGAAGCGAGCTCTTGGTGGCTCTTTTTCAGCGCCTGTGAGGCTAATTTTGTTTGTAATACCGTGGCAATTTGATGCGATACAAAGGTTATGAGTTCTGCATCATCTTGTGTGAAAAGGTGTTCATTATTATAAGCTTGGCAAACAATTAAACCTATAACTCCTTGCGATGTTTTTAGCGGAGCGCCAAGCCAGCTGGTGGCTCTTCTAGATTCATCAATTGGTTTTTCACGCTCTACAATGCCACTATCTAATAACTCTTGTGCTCTTTGCGGGTGAATTATTTGTGTTTCTTCGGTGCTGATCACCAGCTCACTGTACCCTTTTGCAAAGCGCCTTGGTTGGGTGCTGCCTTGAAATTCGTCAACACTGTAAGGAAAACTAATCCAGCCCGTTTCTTTATCATACAAGGCAATATAAAGATTTTTTGCGTAAGTGATGGTTTTTATTATTTCGTGTATTTGAAAATAAGCATCATCTAGGTTTTTAGCTTGAGTTGTCAGCTCTGAAATTTTAAATAATATTTGCTGGCGTTGCAGGGCGCTTTTTCGCTGTTGTATTTCAACATTTAAAGCATCATTGCTTTGCGTTAATGCACGGGTTCTTAGTTTTACTTCTGATTCGAGCAACTCTCGTTTCTTAACGCGTTCAATAGCTGTCGCTAAATAAAGTGACATTGCTTCAAGTAGGTTTATTTGTTGCGAACTATAACCTTGCTCAGTGTCGTAACTTTGCGCTGCTAATACGCCAATAATATTTTTTTCTTGATAAACTGGAACGCCTACCCAGTGTTCTGCAGGTGTACCTAATGCTTTGAATAAGCCTTGCTGTGCAGCATCATGCATTTGTTGCTTAGTGAAATAAGTGGTCTTTCCTTGCTTAAACACATAACCCGTTGCGCCTTCTTCAAAATTATTCTCCCGATTAAGTGGTACAGAAATTCCATCTTTTTCATCAGAAAAATAAGACAGTTCCAACTGTTGCGATTGCGGCTCAACAAGCACCACATAAAAGCTTTTACTCGGGACATACTTTTGTAAAATGTCATGAATAGCTGGGTAAAGTAAGGTTAATTCGGCAACAGTACTTGCTTGCTCTGATAGCTGTATCAGGGCATTGTGGAGGTGGTAGGCATGTTTGTACTTTTTCAATAGTGCTTTTAGTCGTTTATTTTGGCGCACTACGCTACTCGGTACAATGAGTTTATCTTCCAATGATGTTTAACCAGTTATAATTTTTTGTATAGTTATTAATCATTATAGTTCCACTTTTAACATTTTGCGTCAAGTAGATATTTATCTTAATTATGCTGCGAAAAGTCGATAATTAGAAACCAAAAAGGCTTACTGTGAGTAAGCCTTTCATTTATAGTTTTAGCCTGACTGATTTTATTTAGCAGTCATAAAGTCGATTGCTGCGCTTATTTCATCATCAGAACAATCCATACATGTACCACGTGGCGGCATTGCATTGAAGCCGTTGATTGCATGATCTAATAAGGTATCTTTTCCTTTAGCAATACGAGGAGCCCAATCGTCAGCTGATTTAGGAGCGCCTAAAGCACCTGTACCATGACAAGCAAAACAGGCCGCTTGATATACTTGCTCGCCTGAACGAGGCCCTGTTGGTGCAGCAACCGCTACTTTTTCACCTTCAAGGTAAACAGCACCGATAGGCGCTAAACGTTTTTTAATTGCATCTTCAGTCATAGAGTTATCATATGGCTGTGCGTATGCGGTGGTTGCTAGCACAAGTAATGCTGCAGCTGATAGTTTTTTCATTTTGCCTTGCCCACTTCAATTTGAACGTGATCAATCACGATTTTAAATGACGGAATTTAAACCAATTATAACTCCACTAAGTCATTTATAAAATGCTCAGAGTCGATTTTATTTAGAAATACGACTAATGATTGTCTTAACTCAATAAAATTACATGGTTTAGCGCATAGTTAAATTATAAAACGGGATCATCACGCCTTTAATGCGATCAAAGCCCTTACGACTAACTCATAGCTAATACGTTACGCACTAACTTATCGATTCCTGCATCTGCATCCATAATAGATTGTGCCAACATATAGGCCGGTGTCGTAACGAGTTTATTGCTTTTATCAATAACAATATCATTCACTTTACACTCTACGTGTTCAGCGCCTAATGTGCTAAGAGCCTCGGCTGTGTCGCTATTATTACCAATAGTAAGCTGAGGTTTATGATAAATAAAAGGCAATAGAGCCGGTGCAATACACATGTAACCAGTGGCTTTTTTTGCATCCGCAAACGCTTTACAAGCGCTAAGTACTGCCTCGTTTACTTTAGCGTTAGTGCCATTAATAGCAAAGTCAGATAGATTTTTAGCTACCCCGAAGCCCCCAGGGACAATGAGTGCATCAAATTGTGTAACGTCTAATTCAGCGAGTGACTTTATATTGCCACGGGTGATGCGAGCTGATTCAATTAATACATTTCGCGGCTGTGCTATTTCTTCACCAGTGATGTGATTAATGGTGTGGTACTGCTCTATATCAGGTGCAAAGCACTGATACTGAGCATTATTTTTTTCAATGTGTAATAAAGTCAGTACCACCTCATTAATTTCACTACCATCAAACACACCACAACCTGCTAAAATTACAGCTATATTTTTCATATCATTTCGCTCCATTAAAGTCTCTTAAATAAAGTTTAACACGATGAATCAGCCGATTTAAAAATTTATTTGCTCGTTTTTTAGGCGCAAAGCACGTTGTTATGCGCTATATGCCATTTAGTGATTAGTAGCCATGAAAAAAATTATAAAGGATCGCTATGATCTTTGATCCATTATGCTAGAATGCTCATCCAGTTATTTAAATGGACGTAAATAATTAAGGTGGGTTATAAAACCAGTGACGGTATAAATGCTTTTTCCACATTAATAAAAAAATAATAAAAAAGAACCTCTAATTATCTTTTTTTAAACAAAACAATAAATTACAAATTAATCTAGGCATTTCAAGATGCTTCGGATGAATTGCTTGTGGGTGTTATCTACATAGTTATCCACAACTTACTAAAAATGTAGCGCGATTACTCACATTAATTCACAGTCGTTTTATTTACTGCCTTATGGCATGCTTACACTCATATTACTTTTTTGTATTTAGGATCCAATTTTACCATGGCTCAGATCCCCGAAAACCCGCTTATTTTAGTTGATGGCTCTTCATATTTGTTTCGTGCTTATCATTCACCACCACATCTAACGAACTCTAAGGGTGAGGCCACCGGTGCCATTTATGGCGTGGTAAACATGCTTAAAAGTTTGATCAAACAATATGATCCCTCACATATGGTGGTGGTATTTGACGCCAAAGGTAAAACCTTCAGAAATGATATGTACAGTGAGTATAAAGCGAACCGTCCGCCAATGCCTGATGATCTGCGTACTCAAATAGCGCCGCTGCACAGTATTATCAAAGCAATGGGTTTTCCGTTAATTAGTATTGAGGGCGTGGAAGCCGATGACGTAATCGGTACTTTTGCACGGATTGCCTCTGAGCAACAACGTCATGTGCTGGTATCGACTGGTGATAAAGATATGGCGCAGTTGGTCAATGAGCATGTAACCTTGATTAATACCATGACCGACAGTATTTCAGATCCCGAAACTGTGGTTGAAAAGTTTGGTGTTGGACCTGAACTTATTATCGATTATTTAGCTTTAATGGGCGACAAAGTAGATAATATTCCTGGCGTTGAGGGTTGTGGACCTAAAACAGCAGTTAAATGGTTACAAAAGTACGGATCGCTTCAGGGCGTAATTGATAATGCTTCTGATATAAAAGGTAAAATAGGCGAGAAACTGGCAAAAGCGATTGATCATTTACCGTTAAGCTATGAGCTTGCCACTATTAAATGTGATGTTGAGGTTGAATCTGATCTTGATACTTTTAAATTACAAACACCGAATAAAGACGAATTAATTGCCTTATACGGTGAATGTGAGTTTCGTCGTTGGCTAGCTGAATTGCTAGACAACCCAAAAGATGCCGACACACATTTAGCAGTACCAACGCAAGAGAATGAGCTGCCAAAAGTTGAAGCTGCGCACTATGAAACTATTTTAACTGAGGCCCAATTTGAGACATTAATAGAACAGCTTAATGAAGCTGAGCTATTTGCTTTTGATACAGAAACAACCAGTTTAGAGTATATGAAAGCGCAATTGGTCGGTATGAGCTTTGCGGTTAAAGCAGGGGAAGCGGCTTATTTACCAATAGCACACGATTACCCCGGTGCGCCCGAGCAGTTAAGCCTTGAATTTGTGATGCAAAAGTTGGGGCCGATATTAGCAGACGAAAATAAAGCTAAAGTAGGTCAAAATCTAAAATACGATAAAAGCGTGCTTGCCAATGCAGGCTACGAATTAAATGGTATTAAGTTCGACACTATGCTGGAGTCTTATGTATTTAATAGCGTAGGCACCCGTCATGATATGGACTCGTTGGCGCTTAAATACTTAGGCCACAAAAATATTAGTTTTGAGGATATTGCTGGTAAAGGTAAAAAGCAGCTTACATTTAATCAAATAGAACTTGAAAAAGCAGCGCCTTATGCCGCTGAAGATGCCGATATTACTTTGCGTTTGCACCAAGTGTTATGGCCGAAACTTGAAGCGGATGAAAAACTAAAATCGGTGTTTGAAGATATAGAAATGCCACTAGTAAGTGTTATTTCTGATATTGAGCGCACCGGTGTTGCTATCGACAGCAACATGTTGGCCACGCATAGCCAACGTTTAGGTGAGCGATTACTTGAGCTTGAAAAAGAAGCGTTTGAAATCGCGGGCGAACCGTTTAACTTAAGCTCACCAAAGCAACTACAGGTGCTGTTATTTGAAAAGCTCGAATTGCCCGTTATCAAAAAAACACCTAAAGGCGCGCCCTCTACAGCAGAAGAAGTACTACAAGAGTTAGCGCATGATTACCC
Organism: Pseudoalteromonas sp. G5_S1_54_S4; assembly: GCF_054968565.1. Taxonomy (NCBI): domain Bacteria; kingdom Pseudomonadati; phylum Pseudomonadota; class Gammaproteobacteria; order Alteromonadales; family Pseudoalteromonadaceae; genus Pseudoalteromonas; species Pseudoalteromonas sp. G5_S1_54_S4. Next base: position 29,976 of record NZ_JBQKUL010000005.1, read on the forward strand.
ATTGCCTAAAGTGATTATTGAGCATCGTGGTTTATCTAAGCTCAAATCAACCTACACCGATAAGTTACCCTTGATAGTCAATGAACGCACGCAGCGAGTGCATACTTCTTATCACCAAGCGGTAACAGCAACAGGTCGATTAAGCTCAAGCGATCCTAATTTACAAAATATTCCTATTCGTTCAGAGGAAGGGCGTCGTATTCGTGAAGCGTTTATTGCCGCAGATGGGTATAAAATTGTGGCTGCCGATTACAGCCAAATAGAACTGCGTATTATGGCGCATCTCTCGCAAGATAAGGGATTACTAAGCGCATTTGCTAATGGCTTAGATGTTCACAGTGCCACGGCTGCTGAAGTATTTGGGGTTGAGCTTGAAGAGGTAACATCAGATATGCGCCGTAAAGCTAAAGCGGTAAACTTTGGCTTAATTTATGGCATGTCAGCATTTGGCTTAGCACGTCAACTTGATGTACCACGCCATGAAGCGCAGCATTATATTGATAAATATTTTGAGCGTTTTCCGGGTGTTTTAGAATACATGGAAACAACGCGTGAGAAAGCGGCCGAAAATGGCTATGTAGAAACAATTTTTGGCCGTCGCTTACATTTACCAGAAATAAATGCGCGCAATGGCGCTCGCCGCAAAGGCGCTGAGCGCGCAGCAATTAATGCACCGATGCAAGGCACTGCGGCTGATATTATTAAAAAAGCGATGTTAAGCGTGCATGCTTGGGTTAATCAGCAAGCACCTAATACAGTTAAGCTGCTCATGCAGGTACACGATGAATTGGTATTTGAGATTAAAACAGAATGTACTGAGCAATATACCAAACAGATTTGTGAGCTGATGTCACAAGCGGCGCAGTTAGATGTACCACTTATTGTTGAAGCTGACGAAGGTGATAACTGGGAACAAGCACACTAATTTAGCGCTACTGTACTGGTTTTAATATAGGCCAAATACAGAGTCCAAAAAGAGAATCATAAAGCGCCGCTAGGCGCTTTTTCTTCATCTTGCAGGTTAAAAAAAAGTTAAATTAAACAGCAGTTTGTATTAAATCGTTAGAGGTTCGTCAATTCGCTACGATTATCAATAATATGCTTGTATTTTTACACTTGCTTTTGGTAAAGTGCCGCCCGTCCTCATCCTGTAGGACATCCTGTTGATGATGCATCGTAAGATGCAACGTATTAATAGCTTCTCCCCAGTTTGCTATATCGGCCTATCATATATTTGATGGGCCGTTTTTTTATTGTCTTGCATCCAAGCGTTAAATTTATTCTCTAATTGCACTTAGCGTTTCAAGTGATACCATCAGTCTACTTAGCATTTTCGATTTACCACACAGTAACTAATGATTTTCAGCTGGGCTGATCAAAGTATTATTTTTACCGGTATAAGTCTTTTTATTTTAGGAGTGCATTATGTTTAAAACGTTAGCTATCGCAGGTTTATCTTTATCATGTTTACTAGTTTCAGGTGCTGCATCGGCAAACTGGCAACTATTGAACGATAAAAGCCAATTAAGTTTTGTATCAATTAAAAAAAATAGCATTGCTGAGGCAAGTCACTTTACTCAGTTAGCAGGGCAGCTGAGCGATCAGGGTCAATTTAGCGTAAACGTTGATTTAACCTCAGCCGAAACCTTTATCCCTATCCGTAACGAACGTTTAAGTAAGATATTGTTTGAGTCTGACACGTTTGCAAACGCAGTACTAACCGCTGACTTATCTGATAAGTTGTCACTTATTAAGCAACCAGGGCAGTACGTATTAAAAGGTATTAGCGCTGAGCTAGACTTTCATGGTCATAAAAAGCCACTTGCTGTTGATGTACTCGTAAGCAGTGCGGCCAATGGAGATTTAAGTGTGGCATCATTCACCCCTATCATTATCAACAGTGATGACTTTAAGATCACCGAAGGGGTAATGCAGTTACAAAAATTAGCCGGATTACCTTCAATTGCTACTGCCGTGCCAGTTACTTTTGCACTGACATTTAAAAAACAGTGATTTCACTTAACGAGCTTAGCAAGCAACTCAGCGAGCCAAGCAAACCTTTTGAACAATGGCAGCCCGCTCACTGCGGGCAGTTAACATTATTGATTGATGAGCAAGGTAAATGGTTTTACGCAGGTAGTGAAATTACTCGTCACTCAATGGTGAAACTTTTTGCCAGTGTATTATGTAACGAAGATGGGCAGTTTTACTTAAAAACACCCGTTGAAAAAATCGCGATCGAGGTGAAGGATGCGCCTTTTATTATTGTAAATTGGCATAGTGAAAAGACATCAGAGGGAAGTGTTATTTGTTGTATTGATAACTTAAACCGTACATGGTTATTAAGTCGTTCTGAGTCACTTTATATCAATGACTACAAAGGCGCGGCTGTGCCTTATATGCAGTTACCCTACGGCTGCTTTGCGCGAGTTGCGCGAAATGTGTTTTATCAGTGGGCTGAAATAGCCGAAACAGATGAGCTCGGCTATTTTATTACCTCCGCACAGCAGAAATTTTACTTACAGTAATTATTCGCTATCTGGCGCTACTAAATCAGCAGGTGGAACGGCCACTATTGGGCCTAAATACCACTCATCTAGCTTTTTAGCGACTTCTGGTAAGCCGGTGCCTTTGAGTGATGAAAATGCATGAACCGTAATATCGCCATCTAATTCACTTAACTCACGACGTACGCTAAGAACTTGTGATTTACGCGGACCTTGCTTTAGCTTATCGGCTTTGGTTAATAGTGCCAATACCGGAATTTCACTGCCTACAGCCCAATTAATTAAATCACGGTCTAAATCTTTTAATGGATGACGAATATCCATCAATACCACAATACCTTTTAAGCTTTGACGTTTTTGTAGGTATTCGCCTAGCGACTTTTGCCATTTCTTTTTCATTTCAATTGGCACTTTCGCAAAGCCATAACCTGGTAAGTCAATTAGGCGCATATTATCTACATCGGCAAGTTCAAATGTGTTGATCAGCTGAGTACGGCCGGGTGTTTTACTGGTTCGTGCTAACTTTTGATCGGTTAGGGCATTTAGCGCACTTGATTTACCTGCATTAGAGCGACCGGCAAACGCGACTTCAATTCCCGTATCAGCAGGTAATTTAGTGATGTCTGGCGCGCTTGTAACAAAAGACGCAGTGTTATACTTGATACGAGATTTGAGCACAGGCTCTCCTAAAACTTAAAAAAATAACATTGGGTAAACCAAATTCACCCGTGGCGCGTATTTTATACTATAAAGTAGCTATTAAAAAGTGTATTTGAGCATGTAAGATCATTGCTGACAGTACATTTTAACTGGCTTAGCGTTTAATTTTACTCAAAACCCTATAATTTATAGGTTTAATGTGTGTAGAAAACGTGCCAGAGAATTTAATATCGTGTAGAATATAAAAATCACAACATCCATATTGTAGATGATACAGGGTCGGAAACAGAGAATTCACCATGAAAAAAATAGCACTATCTTTAACTATATTGCTTGGTGCGTTGTCAGCAAGCAACGCAACAGCATTTGATGGCGATGTAAACGCAGGTAAAGAAAAATCAGCAACGTGTGCGGCTTGTCACGGCCCAGACGGTAATGCGCCGGTTAACATCTACCCAAAAATTGCAGGCCAACACGCAGATTACATATATAAGCAACTTACTGAATTTAAATTAGGTATGACTTCGGGCGGTAAAGAAGGTCGAATGAATCCAGTAATGAGCGGTATGGCAATGCCATTGAGCGATCAAGATATGAAAGACTTGGCTGCTTACTTTGCTTCTTTGAACATGTCTGAAGGTGCTACACCGAAAGATGTTCAAGAAACAGGCGCCATGTTGTATAAAGCAGGTGATGCTGAGCGCGGTATCCCATCATGTGCGGCTTGTCATGGTCCACGTGGTAATGGCTCTTCACTTGCTAAATTCCCAAAGATTTCTTTCCAACATCCAGAATACATCAAGTCACAACTTGAACAGTTCAGAGATGGTGTTCGTAATAACGACCTAAATGGTGTTATGCAGGACATTGCTCAGAAATTAACTGATAAAGACATTGAAACACTCTCTAAATACCTTGGTGGTCTACACTAAAGTCGTATTTATTTAGATGTTGTTAACATAATATAATGTTAATTAGTGAAAAAGGCAGCTTTAGCTGCTTTTTTTGTGCGTGCTGAGACCGATAAAGCTCCTTCCCTTGTAAGACATTGACCATACTTTGTTGTAAGAAAAATCTCATTTTATTTTTATTTTTTAATGTAACTTATTGTAAATTATACTTTTAGTGTTTTTTGTCATATGTAGTACAAGAAAAAAGATATAAATTAGTTGTAACAAAATTATTAACGAGTAAATTAACCCCTGTCGCAAAAACAATAACAAATAGGAAAACGTTATAAGGATAGTAGCGCGGCACGACTGAATAGCACATAGAGTGTGCTACCAAAGGAAATATCAAAAAAGTGTTAGGAAGACCGAAAATAATAAAATACTCATGGAAGTTTAATAATAAAAACAAAATGGAATGCTACACGGAAGATAAATAATAAAAATACGGATAGAAAATAATAATAAAAACAATAAAGACTAAAAAGTCGAAGGGAGAAGTGTCCATATAATGGCGCTCAGATTAGTAGGCGGTAGAGATGTTTTCTCTACCGCCTTTTTATTTGTCCTGTTACAATACCCCCCGTTAAAAAAAAGCACCTTAACTGTGCTTTGGCGCGCAAAACGCCCAAACTGAATTCTCCTGGCTAGGCCAGCACCGCGATGCCCATTGAGTTGCGCCTCGCTCAAAACCTCTTAAGTGAGACGATCAAAATATGAGTAGAAAGAAAAAGTCACGTAAAATTCCATCAAATGGTCCCGTTCGTTTAAGTCAAGATAAGCTTAAAGAAATGCGCGCATTGAAAGAGCAACGTGTTAAAAAAACTAAGGGCGCTAAACCTGGTTCACGTAATGCACCGGATGCATTGAGTAATGACACTCAAAAAGCAGGTTCGGCTGCTAAAGATAAACGCGTTGGTAGTAAAAAAGCAGTGCCATTAGTTGCACCTGCTGCTGAACCAAAAATCGAAATGAAACGTAACCTTAAACCTGTAGCAGAGCTTAAAAAGGCTGTTGAACCAGAATTAACGCCTGAACAAGAGTTAGAAGCCCTTGAAAATGATGAGCGCTTACTTAAATTAGTTGAGCGTCATGAGCAAGGTGAAATGCTAACGGGTAAAGATGCAAAATACTTTAATAGCCGCATAGCGCGTCACCAAGTGCTTTGTAAATTATTAGGCATTGAAGATGAAGAAGAGTTTGAAGATGACTTCAGCGATGAAGACAGCAATTCAGACTTTGATCAATACCTATCAAACGATCTAGCGAATGAATGGCTAGATGACGACGAAGATAAGTAATAAGGACACGCAATGAGTACAGCAGTGATCTTAGCCTTAGTTGTAGGTGCTGCTATTATAGCGGGCTTGGCATTTTATGCGGGTCAGTTGCTCTACAAGCTAAATGTGCAAAAAAAGCTAATTAGCAAAAAACAGGCAGAGCAACAGCAAAAGCTAAAACAGTCGCGTTTAAAGCGTAATGCGAAGTTAGCCGATAGTATTCATTTAATTGCACGTGCTATGAATGAAAAGCAATGTGATTACTCTGAGGGGTGCTTGCGTATTTGGGTGCTTATGTCGCAATATAGTTTTGATACTGAGCGCGACCTAACGAGTGCATACCCGGGCATTTATAAAATGTACGACGTGGTAAAAGAAATGCCAACCCATGATTCGCGCAAAAAATACGCTAAAAAAGAAATTTTTAAGCAAGACACCGCACGCTGGCGCGCAGAAGAATCACTGAGTGATGAAATTGAAGCTGACTGTAAAAAAATTATTGTTGAGTTTAAAGCAGCCCAAGGCAGCGAAAACGTGGTTTTTAATTAATTTTACGGCATAAATAAAAAAAGCAGACCTTGGTCTGCTTTTTTTATGCGTGCTAGTTTTAAATTATATAACGCGTGAGAAGCGAGTGGCATTTATTTGTTTTTGTAAATGCGCATCAAAGCACATACAAATAATACGAATAAATAAATTCCCTTTTGGTGTTATGCTAATTAGGTTGTTTTCTATTGTTACCATTTCATCGGCAATTAATGGTGCGAGTGCCTCTAAGGCATCTTTAAAATAGTCATTAAAACTAATTTTATATTTATGAGCGAAGGTAGTCATATTAAGCTCAAACTGGCAAATAAGCTGCTTAATCGCATCGGCGCGAATAAGATCATCTTGGGTTAAATGCATGCCTTTATTAATGGCACTGCCTGCTTGCTCGTCAACTGCTTGATAATAATGTTTTAACTCTTTTTTGTTTTGTAATATGGCCGTGCCTATTTGCGAAATAGACGAGACACCTAAGCCCAATAAGTCGCACTCGCCATGAGTGGTGTAGCCTTGAAAATTACGATGCAGCTGACCAGTATTTTGTGCAATAGCTAACTCATTATCAACTTTTGCAAAGTGATCCATACCTATAAATTGATAGCCCGCCTGCGTCATTTGCTCTAGGGTATTTTTAAACATGGTGAGCTTATTATGCGCACTGGGTAAATCGGCGTCTTTAATTTTACGTTGGGCGGCAAAACGTTCTGGTAAATGAGCGTAGTTAAATACTGAAACGCGGTCAGGGTTTAAGGCAATAAGTTGCTCAATCGTTTGCGTAAAGCTCTCAGGTGTTTGTAGTGGCAGGCCATAAATCATATCAGCATTAATTGATTTAAAGCCCAACTGTTTTGCTTGGGTAATTAATTGCTTTACCTCATCAACATGCTGAGGGCGATTAACAGCCAGCTGAACCTGATCATTAAAATCTTGAATACCAAATGACACACGATTAAACCCCAACTCGCTTAAATCAACCAGCATATTGTCAGCCAGTGAGCGAGGGTCGATTTCGATACCGCGCTCGCAGGTATCGCTAAAGTTAAAGTGTTGCTCTAGCAGCTTTACTAAGCGCGTCATTTGCGCTGCGGTTAAAAAAGTTGGTGTGCCGCCCCCCAAATGTAATTGCTCAACCCGATAATCTTGAAACAGCGGCGCTTGTGCTGCAATTTCTTTAGCTAAAAAGTCTAGGTAGGTATCGGCTTTAGATTGGTGGCGAGTAATGACTTTATTACAGCCACAGTAATAACAAAGCTGACTACAAAAAGGAATATGAATATATAAAGACAACGAACGGGTTTGCGATGATTCAATAGCGCTAATCAAATCTTGTTGCTGATAACCATCAGCTAACGAAAGTGCGGTCGGGTAAGACGTGTAACGCGGGCCCGATACATTATATTTGTTTATTAAAGTTTGATCCCATTGAGGAAGTTTAATCATCACGCGCACCTTATCTTTTAAGTTGCTGCGTATTGTAAAAAAGCAAAGGGGAGGAGGTTTTGATCTACAACAAAAAAAGGTGCCGCAGCACCTTTTTAATATATAACGCGGCTGCGTTACATTATGGCGTCTTTTAAATACTGAAATAACTCTTTGTAGCCTCTCGCTGGTTTTTCAGCTTTTACTTCTTTGGCGGCATTACGCACCATTTGGCGCATTTTTTGGCGCTCAAGCGCAGGGTATTGTTCAATTGTTTCGTTGATTAAGTCATCGCCTTGTTCAATTAAATCACTGCGCAGTTGCTCAATTTTTTTGATCATAACCTCAGCTTGGTTATTTTTATTAAGCATGACATCAATAATCGCTTTAATATCTTCAATATTTTCTACAGTACGAAGAGTTTTTGCGATGTAATTTAAGTGGCGGCGGTAGGCATCACTTTTATTACTAATTTTATCAGCAACCACCATTGCTTCTTTTAAGTCATCATTGAGCGGCAAGCGTTCGCGCTGCTTTTTACCCATTTTGGCAATTTCAGATCCTAACTGATGAAACTCTTGCGCTTCGCGCTTAAGTTCACTTTTTGATACATATATAATTTCTTCTTCAATTTCAGCAGGCTTGCCTTTTTTCTTCGCCATGGGGTGCTCTTAAATAAAAATAACTTCATCTATTATACGCGATTCTTTTAGTGATTAATATTAGCTGATGTGGTGCAGTGAGTGTGTTAGCATTTAAATATAAAAAATGTGTGCAATATGGCCTTCAGGGCTCAGGACAGAATTTATGAAAAGCCAACACCAAGATCCAATTTATTCGCAAATCTCTCAAGTAAAAGACGCTGTATCAGAAGTACTTGAACATGCTAAAAAACTAGGCGCTACAGCTGCAGAAGCTGCTATGTCGAGCACTTCGGGGCTGTCGGTAAGTACGCGTATGGGTGAGGTAGAAACCATTGAGTTTAACCAAGACGGTGGTTTAGGTATTAGCGTGTATGTTGGCAATAACAAAGGCTCGGCATCAACGGCTGATTTAAATCCTAAAACATTACGTGCTGTGGTCGAAAAAGCCATCGATATTGCTAAATTCACCTCAGACGATCCATGTAATGGCATTGCTGATAAAGAACTGCTTGAGTTTGCCCCTAAAGATTTAGACTTGTTTCATCCTTGGGATGTAAGCCCAGAGCAAGGGATTGATTTATGTCATGCCGCAGAGCAAGCCGCATTAAACGCCGATGAGCGAATAGTGAATTCAGATGGCGCTAGCTTTTCATCGCATCAAGGTTTGCGAGTGTATGGTAATAGCCATGGTTTAATTGCAGGCTTCCCTCGAACCCGTCACAGCATTAGCACTATGGTGATAGGTAAAGAGGGCGAGCATATGCAGCGCGACTCAGCCTACACGATTTCTCGCGATCAAGCGGGGTTAAAAGATGCTGCAAGTGTTGGACTTGAAGCCGCGGCAGAAACCCTAGCAAAACTAGACAGCCAAAAACTAGGCACCATGAAAGTGCCGGTTATTTTTAGAGCTGATATTGCTAATTCATTGTTTGGCCATTTAGTATCAGCAATTGGTGGTGGCGCACTGTATCGTAAATCCAGCTTTTTACTTGATAGCTTAGGCACACAGGTATTTAGTAAAACGGTTAATATTTCAGAGCGTCCGCATTTACTTAAAGGCTTAGCGTCATCGCCATTTGATAGTGAAGGGGTTAAAACTCTCGACAGAGAAATAATTCACGGCGGCGAGCTGCAAACGTATTTATTAGCAAGCTATGCAGCACGTAAAATGAATATGACCCCAACCGGGCATGCTGGCGGTATTCATAATTGGTTAGTAGAGCAAACGCATCAAGATTTAACTGCATTATTAAAAACCATGGGTACGGGCTTATTAGTTACGGAACTGATGGGGCAGGGTGTGAATACCGTAACGGGTGACTACTCTCGCGGTGCGGCTGGTTTTTGGATTGAAAATGGGGAAATACAATACCCAGTAAGCGAAATTACGATTGCTGGTAATTTAAAAGATATGTTCAAAGGTATTTCCGCTATAGGTGGCGACATAGAGCGTCGCGGTGGGATTCAAACGGGCTCAGTGCTGATTGAACAAATGCAAGTGGCGGGTGCTTAATACCCATTCGCAATAATACTTAATTCAGCGAATTGGTATAACCCCACTTTGTTTGCTTAAATTAAACTTAATTTAAGCAAACCTTCTTTTGATGTTTTTAAGGTGTGATATGGCTAAAGATAGATATGCGCCAAAACCGTTAACCGATATTATGGCAGGACTGAACAACCGTTTAGCAGCCTATGCGGGAAAAAGCCGAGCACTGGATACACAGCAACAATTGTTGCGCGATTTTTTAGGCCCCAAGTTAGGTGAAAAGTGCCGAGTGAGTAATTACCGCGATGGCACCTTAATGATAGAAGCCGTCTCTGCACCTATTGCGCTTAGGCTTAATTATTTAAAAATGGACATGCAATCGCATTTTAGAGCTGCAGGTATGGCTGAGCTTGGGCAAATAAAAATTACCGCCAATCCACAGGCAACTCAACGATTAAGCACCCGACCTAAAGCGGCTGATGGCAAACCAACGAACTCCCTTAAAATGAGTGAACAAACGGCTGATTATTTAAATGCTATCGCCGATTCTGCTCCACCGTCATTAAAAGAAAAGCTTCAGCGCTTAGCTTTACATGGTAAAAATAAACCTTAGTTAAATACCATTTAGCTCCTTCCTCGGTTTGTTTTACTGGCTTTAAAATACTTTGTTACATATTCGATTTTATTGTTATTTAAATCAGGTTTATGATGCTTAGTTAGTACTTCCTAAATTAGGTTGTAGCTGATGCGTATTTCATTAAGCAGATAATAGACTGCATCCTATTGTTGTTTTTTTGAGTTATCAAATCTTAATGAAATGCGTATTTATTCTAATTAATATACGGAATTATTATGAAACAAATAACAATGACTGCCGCCAGTATTGCATTGGCGTTAGGTTTGGTTGGTTGCGGCGAAAAGCCACAAGAAATGCAAGCAGAAGCAACAACAGTAACCGCACCGGTGGCAACCCCTCGTGCCTTAGGTGTTGATTTACAAAATATCGATGAAAGTGTTCGTGCACAGGATGATTTTTACTATCACGTAAATGGTCAATGGTTAGAAAAAACTGAAATCCCTGGCGATAAGTCAAACTATGGGTCGTTCTCACAGTTATATGATGAATCGCAAAAAGCAATGAAAACAGTACTAGAAAATGCCAGTACCAATAGCAGCGCAAAGCCAGGTTCGGATGAATATAAGATCGGCGCATTTTATACTAGCTACATGGCTGAAAATGCTCGTGAAGAGTTAGGGATGTTACCACTTGAGCCGGCTATTAAAAGCATTGATACAGTGAAAGATAAAGCCGCGTTGGTCACACTGATGGCACAGCTACAAGTTAAAGGCGGAGATCTTCCTTTTGGCTGGTATGTTAATAATGACGCTAAAAACTCAAGTGAAAATGCGCTTTATGCCTATCAAGCGGGACTTGGTTTACCTGACCGTGATTATTATTTAAAAGATGATGAAAAATTCACAAAAATTCGCGCGGCTTATCAAACCTATATCACCGATATTTTAGCTAAAGCTGGCGTTAAAAATGCCGCTGATGCAGCCAAAGCGATACTTGCCCTTGAAACGACACTTGCTGATGCACAGTGGAGCCGAGTACAAAGTCGTGATGCAACAAAATCTTATAATAAAATGAGTGTTGCTGCCGCTAACGAGCTAATGGGTGAATTTGATTTAAGTGCTTACTTTGAAGCAGTTGGTGTTGATGCCGAAGAACTGATTGTGAGCCAACCGAGTTACTTTGAAAAATTTGCAGACATTTTCAAAAATACAGACTTAACGGTTTGGCAAAACTACTTAAAATTCCATTTCGTTAGTAATTACGCGCAGTTGCTAAATAAAGATTTAGTGGATTTAAAATTTAATTTTTACAGCACCACGTTACGCGGTGTTGAAGAGCAAGCGCCACTTTGGAAGCAAGCCGTTGATGCATCAAACAGTGTACTGGGTGAAATTTTAGGTAAAGTTTACGTTAAAGAAAACTTCCCGCCAGAAGCGAAAGCGCGCATGGAAGAATTAGTTGATAACGTGATTAAAGGCTATTCAGTGGCAATTGAAAACCTTGAGTGGATGAGCCCTGAAACAAAAGTTGCGGCGCAAGAAAAGCTGAATAAGTTTACGCCTAAAATTGGTTACCCAGATAAATGGAAAGATTATTCAGATTTAGCGATTAACCCCGATGAACTAGTAGGTAACTATATTCGCTACAGTGAGTGGGCTTATGCAGATATGATTGCTAAATTAGGTAAGCCAGTTGATCGCTCTGAGTGGCATATGACGCCACAAACAGTGAATGCTTACTACAACCCAGTGAATAACGAAATAGTATTCCCTGCGGCGATTCTACAGCCTCCTTTCTTTAATTTAGAAGCAGATGATGCGGTTAACTATGGTGCTATTGGTGCGGTTATTGGCCATGAGTTAGGCCATGGCTTTGACGACCAAGGTGCAAAATACGACGGTGATGGCAATTTACGTAATTGGTGGAGCGAGTCAGACCTTAAGCAGTTTGAACAGCGAAGTGCTGCCTTAGTTGCGCAGTATAATCAATATAAACCGTTTGAAGATGCCAGCGTTAATGGTGAGCTGACACTGGGTGAAAACATTGGTGATTTAGGCGGCTTAACCGTCGCTTATAAAGCGTATCAATTATCGCTGGGTGATTCTAAAGCGCCCATTATTGAAGGCTATACGGGCGACCAACGCTTCTTTATGGGCTGGTCGCAAATTTGGCGTCGTAAATACCGTGATGAAGCATTGCGCAATCGTTTAATGACCGATTCACATTCACCGAGTCATTATCGCGTGATTGGTATTTTGTCGAACATGCCGGAATTTTACCAAGCGTTTGATGTTAAAGAGGGCGATAAAATGTATATCAAGCCTGAAGATCGCGTAAAAATTTGGTAATTTAAGCTGAAATTAGCTTAAGCGGTTAGCCCCACTAATCGCAAAATAAAAAGCCAGTGAGCATGATGCTCACTGGCTTTTTAGTTACTTTTATACCTGATGATAAAACTAGCTATATTTCGTTTTTATGGCGCTGATAATCTCGACATTGGCTGCAGGAAAATCATAGTTATCTAGTTCGTCTATACTTACCCATTCGCTTGGTTGCCCTTCTGCGCCATGAGCTTGACCATTAAAGTTACTGACCACGTGTACATTAAGTCGTACGCATTTATCGCCATAGTCGTGCTCTATAGTGACAAGTTCGCTTGAGCTATGAATAGTCAGTCCTACTTCTTCAAATAATTCGCGCTTCAGTGCTTGAAAAACACTTTCTCCGGCTTCAACTTTTCCGCCTGGAAATTCCCATAAGCCGCCTTGGTGCTGTTCATCTGCACGTTTACAAATAAACACATTGTTGTTTTTTTTAATTACACCCACAGCAACATTGATGATTACTTTAGTCATTATCTCTCCCTTAAATAGCATAAAAAAAGCGACGCAAGCGTCGCTTTTTATCTAACTTAACAAAGTGGTGTTATTTTAATTTACCACAACATTGTTTGTATTTTTGACCTGAACCACATGGACATGGATCGTTACGACCCACTTTTGGCTCGCTACGCGCCATAACCTGAGCGCTTTGTGGTGCTTCACCACCTACGTGCTCTGCTTCTTCATGTTGATATTCGCGAGGGGCATTTTCACTTTTACGGTGTTGCTCTTCTACTTTTTCAACATCTTCTTCAGCGCGAACTTGCACTTTACTTAAAATACCGACGACATCGACTTTTAAGTTTTCTAGCATTTCAGAGAACAATTCAAACGACTCACGTTTGTATTCTTGCTTAGGATTCTTTTGTGCATAACCACGTAAGTGAATACCTTGGCGTAAGTGATCCATTGCAGCAAGATGGTCTTTCCAATGTTGGTCAAGACTTTGAAGCATAATGGCTTTTTCAAACTGACGTAGTACAGAATCGCCAACCATTTCTTCTTTTTGCTTGTAAGCTTGTTCAACCGCTTCTTCAATACGCTCACGCAGTTTTTCTTCGTACAGTTTATTGTCATCAGCTAACCACTGAGTAATTGGTAACTCAATTAAGAAGTCTTGTTTTAAGCGTTCTTCAAGTCCTGGTATATCCCACATTTCAGCCAAGCTTTGTGGAGCAATGTATTGATCAATCACACCAGCGAGCACATCACCACGGATAGCAGTAATCGTTTCTGAAATATCACCTTCTTCAAGCAATTCATTACGTTGAGAGTAAACAACACGACGTTGGTCGTTTGCTACATCATCGTACTCAAGTAGCTGTTTACGCACATCAAAGTTACGTGCTTCTACTTTACGCTGAGCGTTTTCGATTGCGCGGTTAACCCATGGATGTTCAATCGCTTCGCCGCGTTGCATACCTAGTTTACGCATCATATTAGTCATGCGCTCACCAGCAAAAATACGCATTAACGCATCGTCCATCGATAGGTAGAAACGGCTTGAACCGGCATCACCTTGACGGCCAGAACGACCACGTAATTGGTTATCAATACGACGTGATTCATGACGCTCAGTACCAATAATGTGTAAGCCGCCAGCATCAATTACCGCATCATGACGAATTTTCCATGCTGCTTTTATTTCAGCAATTTGTTCGTCAGTTGGGTTCTCAAGTTTTTCAACTTCGCTGTTCCAATTACCACCAAGTACAATATCGGTACCACGACCGGCCATGTTGGTGGCAATGGTGACTGTGCCTGGTAAGCCCGCATCAGAAACAATGTCTGCTTCTTGTGCGTGGAATTTAGCATTAAGTACGTTGTGCTTAATTTTTTCTTTGCGTAAAAACTGCGATAAGTACTCAGAGCTTTCAATTGAGATAGTACCTACAAGTACCGGCTGACCACGTTCTTGACAGTCTTTAATGTCTGCTAAAATCGCTTCGTACTTTTCTTCTTGCGTTAAGTAAACTAAATCAGCGCGATCATCGCGGATCATTGGTTTATTGGTTGGCATAACCACAGTGTCTAAACCGTAGATAGACTGAAACTCAAACGCTTCTGTGTCGGCTGTGCCTGTCATACCTGCTAGCGTTTCGTACAAGCGGAAGTAATTTTGGAACGTAATAGAGGCTAATGTTTGGTTCTCGTTTTGAATTTTCACACCTTCTTTTGCCTCTACAGCTTGGTGTAAACCTTCTGACCAACGACGCCCTTCCATTGAACGACCCGTGTGTTCATCAATAATGATAACTTCGTTTTCTTTAATAACGTAGTCAACATCTTTTTGGTAAAGCTTATGCGCACGAAGAGCTGCATAAACGTGGCTAAGTAGCGTGATGCTCGCTGCTGAATACAGTGAGTCACCTTCTTCAATTAGGCCGCGCTCGGTAAGTAACTCTTCTACTTTTATTTGCCCACGCTCAGTAAGATGAACTTGCTTAGATTTTTCATCGATGGTGAAATCGCCATCGCCTTCAATTCCTTCCTCGTCTTCTTTTTCTTGTAATTCAAGTAGAGGAACAATGGTATTAATTTCAGTGTATAGCTCAGAGCTATCTTCAGCGGGACCAGAAATAATCAGTGGCGTACGTGCTTCATCAATAAGGATTGAATCCACTTCATCCACTACAGCATAAAATAATGGGCGTTGTACGCGCTCATCAATACTAAATGCCATGTTGTCACGCAGGTAATCAAAACCAAATTCGTTATTGGTACCGTAAGTGATGTCAGCTGCATAAGCTTGTTTTTTCTGTTGTGGCATCATGCCCGGAACATTACAGCCTACGGTTAACCCTAAAAATTCAAATAATGGGCGATTGGTTTCAGCATCACGCTTAGCCAAGTAGTCATTTACGGTAATGACATGAACACCTTTACCTGTTAAGCCATTTAAATATGCTGGAAGTGTCGCGGTTAGGGTTTTACCTTCACCAGTACGCATTTCTGCAATACGGCCTTGTTGTAAAACCATACCACCTAATAATTGCACGTCGAAGTGACGCATACCGTTTACACGCTTTGACGCCTCACGTACCACAGCAAATGCTTCTGGTAGAATATCGCTTAGGCTTTGTCCGTTATCGTAACGTTCTCTAAACTCAGCTGTTTTAGCTTTTAAATCTTCATCTGAAAGCGCTTCTAGTTGCGTTTCAAGTGCATTGATCAGTGCGACCGTCTTTCTTAGGTTTTTAATAGTGCGGTCATTGCGACTACCAAAAATCTTGGTAAATAAATTAGATATCATGATAAAACCGTTACAATGTGTTTTTTTGCTAGCCGTGCATCGGCTAACCCATTTTTTACAATTGATAATTAATGTATTCTTTGAATTAACCTTTAGGACACATTAATTAGCAATTTTGTATTAAGCTGCTTAAAAAGCACTGTTTATTACCTGCGCTACTATACCAGACTCTGCTAAACATCAAACTACCTCAATAAAAAGATCTTCATTTAAAACAGAAAAATGAGATCTCGCTCATAAAAATAGCATTATGTAGCTAAAGTTGATTAGAAATGCTTTAAAGATATGGTGTTGAATAAATTAAAAACAAGAGCAAAGCGCTTAAATTTCACCCTTAAATGCCTTGTTTGTCGCTATCGTTTTTTAATCCTTAAATTGAGCAATAATTTTATTAATTAATCTCGGTAGGTCACTTAAGTCATGCGGTTTATCGGCAGATATGTATGCACGGAAGCCTTATCATTAAAGAGGTTGTTAATCGTAAAAAAGGTGTATGTTAATATCTTCTGTAACCAGCGTTTGCTAATATTATTTTTAGTAGCATAGAGTTAGTCATCTTTTTTATTGCTATATAACACGTTGATTGAGTTTAATAAAAGGGTAATAAAGTGCAAACCAACAAAGATAACTTAGTAGTCCTTGGCGCTGGTTGGCTTGGCCAAGCCTTATGTATTGATGCACAAAAACAAGGTTGGCAAGTGCAAGGAACTCATCGAAGTGACACTCATCAATTTGATTTTGAGCGTCAGTTTGTTCTACAAAACGGCGAGCTGCAGCACCAAGTGGATTTACAAAACGCGTACTGGGTGTGTGCTATACCTCCGCGCAGTCGTGACAGCGAAAGTGATTATTCTCAAGTGCTGGAGCAGGGGTTAAAGCTGGCAACTGAACTTAATTGCAAAGGTTTTTTATTGTGCTCATCGACTGGGGTATATGACCAAGAACCTGGCGTTTATAGTGAAAGTAGCGATATATCTGGCACTAACGAGCGACAAATAAACCTCTATGATGCTGAAGAGCAAGTACTTGAACAGCAAGGTAAAGTTCTAAGATTAGCCGGATTGTTGGGGCCAAACAGAGAGCCGGGTCGTTTTGTGGCAGGTAAAGAGCTCAACACCTCTAGTCAGCAAGTGGTGAACATGGTGCATCAACAAGATGTGATCAATGCCATTTATGCGGTACTCAACAATTGGTCACAAGGGCAAAGTATTTATAATGTAGTTAACCCTGCGCACCCGAGCAAAGCAGATTATTATGCAAAAAAGTGTGAGCTGTATGGCACACAAATGCCAAGTTTTAGTAGTGATGAAGTCGCTGAGCGCAAAGTTATTGGCTCAGCGATAGAAGCGTTGGGTTTTAGTTATCAGTATGGTATTTAATAAGAAGGTAAGGGGGAGTGGCTTATGAAGTCACACAACTTACCTTCACTTAGTAGCGTGTTGGCCGCTTCAATATCGGGAGCAAAATACCGGTCTTTGTCGTAATAGCTAACATGTTGGCGTAGCAGTGCTTTGGCACTTTCTACTTTATCACACGCGCGTAGTGGTGCTCTAAATTCAAGCCCTTGGGCAGCACTTAGCCATTCTATGGCTAGTACGCCCTGCGTATTATTAGCCATATCAACCAGTCGTCGTGCTGCAAACGTTGCCATGGAAACATGGTCTTCCTGATTAGCTGAAGTCGGTAAGCTATCTACCGAAGCTGGGTGTGCTAAGGATTTGTTTTCAGAGGCCAGTGCAGCAGCGGTGACTTGAGCAATCATAAATCCTGAATTTACCCCGCCGTTTTTTACTAAAAATGGCGGTAATTTTGATAAATTAGAGTCAATCAGTAGGGCAATACGTCGCTCAGCTAAGGCGCCAATTTCAGCAATAGCAATCGCCAGGTTATCAGCGGCCATAGCAACGGGCTCAGCATGAAAGTTTCCGCCTGAAATAATATCCCCTACATCGGCGAATACGAGAGGGTTATCGGTTACTCCGTTTGATTCACACAGTAGTACTTCGGCGGCTTGACGTATTTGGGTTAAACATGCACCAAGAACTTGCGGCTGGCAGCGCAGGCAATATGGGTCTTGTACTTTTTCACAATTAATATGTGAGTCACTAATTTGTGAGTGGGTATCGAGTAATTCTCTAAATACGTGAGCCGTATCTATTTGCCCTTGCTGACCACGAATGTAATGAATACGCGCATCAAATGGCGCGCGACTGCCCATGGCCGCTTCTATACTGATAGAGCCAATAACACAGCTTTGTGCGTACAAGTCTTCGGCTCTAAATAAGCCTTGTAGTGCAAATGCAGTGGATGCTTGGGTGCCATTCAATAAGGCTAACCCTTCTTTTGCAGCTAATGTTAGTGGCTCAAGACCTGCAATTTTTAGCCCTTGTGTAGCGCTTATCAGCTCACCTTGATAACGCATTTTACCCTCACCTAATAAAGGCAAACACATATGCGCAAGCGGTGCTAAATCGCCCGATGCACCCACTGAGCCCTTTTTAGGCACGCAAGGGTAAACTTCACTTTTAAGCAGCTGCATAAAAAACTCAAGCACAGCTAAGCGAATACCAGAATAACCGCGCGATAAAGAGTTTATTTTTAGCGTGATCATCAATCTAACGGTGCTGTCATCCATTAACTCACCAATACCTGCGGCGTGTGAAAGCACGATACTACGTTGTAATAGTTCGAGTTCATCGTCAGCGATTTTAGTATTGGCCAATAACCCAAAGCCGGTATTAATACCATATACAGTGCGATGCTCGTTTATCACGTTTTGTACTGTTTGGGCACTGGCTGCTATTTGCGCCTGTGCATCATTGGCCAGAGTTAAGTGTATGGCTGATTTGTTAATTTTTCTTAGCGTGTTTAAATCAAGCTGACCCGGTTTGAGTGTATATGAAATCATGACTTGTCCTCATTAAGCATTGGTAAGTCTAGCTGCTGCTGTTGCGCGCAGTTTTTTGCAATTTCATAACCCGCATCAGCATGGCGCATTACACCGGTGGCGGGATCGTTCCATAATACTCGAGCAAGACGCTGTTCTGCTTCATCGGTACCATCGGCAACAATCACTACGCCTGAGTGCTGGCTAAACCCCATGCCTACACCACCGCCATGGTGAAGCGATACCCAAGTAGCACCGCCTGCGGTATTAAGCAGGGCATTTAATAGTGGCCAATCGGAGACCGCGTCAGAGCCATCTTTCATACTTTCAGTTTCACGGTTAGGACTGGCAACTGAGCCTGAATCGAGATGATCTCGTCCAATAACTACCGGCGCTTTAAGCTCACCGCTTTTAACCATATCGTTAAAGGCAACAGCTAGGCGCGCTCTGTCTTTTAAACCTACCCAACAAATACGTGCAGGTAAGCCTTGAAATTGAATTCGCTCACGCGCCATATCAAGCCAATTATGAAGATGTTTATCATCTGGAATTAGCTCTTTTACTTTTGCATCGGTTTTATAAATATCTTCAGGATCGCCAGATAGCGCTACCCACCTAAACGGGCCAATACCTTCACAAAATAATGGACGAATATACGCAGGCACAAACCCAGGGAAATCAAATGCATTACTCACGCCTTCTTCTAGCGCCATTTGACGAATATTATTGCCATAGTCGGTAGTCGCTGCCCCCGCTTTTTGTAATGCCAGCATCGCCTTTACTTGGACTGCCATTGACTGTTTAGCCGCTTTTACAACTGCTTGTGGGTTATCGATTCGCATTTTAGCTGCGTATTCCATACTCCAATCTTGTGGCAGGTAACCGTTAAGTGGATCATGAGCTGAGGTTTGATCGGTAACTATATCGGGGGTCACCCCACTTTTTACTAAGGTACTAAACACATCGGCGGCATTACCTAGTAAACCAACAGAAAGCGCTTCACCTTTTATGCAAGCATCTGTTATTAATTTTAGTGCATGCTCAAGATCTGTGGCTTTTACATCGACATATCCTGTTTTTATCCGAAAATCGATACGGCTTTCATCACATTCCACCACCAAGGCACTAAAGCCTGCCATAGTAGCCGCTAATGGTTGCGCCCCCCCCATACCTCCAAGGCCACCCGTTAATACCCACTTACCTTTAGCATTATCAGCAAAATGTTGTTTTGCCATAGCCACAAAGGTTTCGTAAGTGCCTTGAACAATCCCTTGAGAACCAATATAAATCCAAGAGCCAGCGGTCATTTGACCGTACATCATCAAGCCTTTTTTATCTAACTCGTTAAAGTGCTCCCAGTTTGCCCAGTGCGGAACAAGGTTAGAATTTGCAATTAATACCCGCGGTGCATTGCTATGAGTTTTAAATACACCCACCGGTTTGCCAGATTGCACTAATAGGGTTTCGTCATCTTCTAGGCGTTCAAGCGTTTCAATTATTTTGTCATAGCTTGGCCAGTCACGCGCAGCACGGCCAATCCCGCCATACACCACCAAAGCTTGAGGGTGCTCGGCAACATCAGGGTCTAAATTATTCATTAGCATGCGTTTAGCTGCTTCAGTTTGCCAGCTTTTTGTGGTTATTTGATTACCATGTTGCGCGCGTATTGTGCGCTGTGTGTCCAGTCGATGATTCATTTTTCACTCCTGTTAAATAGTGTTAAGCGTTATGCGCTTTTATTATTATTTTTAAATGTTAATTGTCCGCCTAAGCGATACTTACTGCCCGGCGATATAAGTCGTGCAAAGCTTACAATTCCGTTTACCGACCAAGTACGGCGTATTACTTGTAAACAGGGCTCTTCATTATATAAGTTAAGCCATTGGCACATTTCACTGCTTGGTGTAATAGCCTCTACCGTGTGCCTTGCTTGTGTTAAAGGGGCAACTGTTGATAAGTATTCGTGTGGGGTAAGGGCGGTAAAATCTTGTTGTAAATAATCTTTTGCAAGGGGCGGATTTACAAAGCGCTCTTCGACTTGTAAGGGGCTGTCGTTTTCGTTATGAATAATGACACTTCGGTACACCACGCTATCTACCTCCACACCTAAAGCAATTGCAATTGGCGCCACGGCATTAATCGATTCTAATACTTGCACTGTGCAGCTGTAGTTTCCGTTTCGCTCTTTTACTTCATTGGCGATGTTTTTAATTTCAAGTAATGACGACTGTGATTTGAAGCTTGCTACAAACGTACCTAGCCCTTGGCTACGGGTTAAAATGCCTGTATCAGTTAGCTCACTTAACGCTCGACGTGCGGTCATTCTGCTTACCGAAAACTGCTTTGCCAGTTCATTTTCTGAGGGCACGCGTTGGTTTTCAAGCCAAAGCCCACTGCGTATTTTGTCCACAATAAACTGTTTTATTTGTGTAAATTTAGGTGTTGGCATAAACGCTTTTGGTGTATTAAAAATAAACAATACTTAATAAGATGGCATAATTACCTTGTATATACAAGATGTGTTGTTAAACTCGTTTGAACATTATCGCGGAGAAACTTATGCAAGCCACAGAATCTACAGAACAGTTAAATGATATCGATTTATTGCTCACAGATGCCAACATTGCGACCATGGATAGCAATATTGATGCGCCTTATGGGGCGATAGAAAATGCGGCATTAGCTATTAAAAATGGCAAAATAGTGTGGCTAGGTAAGCAAGCTGACTTACCTAATTTTGATGTGTTAGCCACCCCGATATTAAGTGTAAAAGGGCAATGGTTAACCCCAGGCTTAATTGATTGCCATACACATTTAGTGTTTGCCGGTTCTCGTGCGCAAGAGTTTGAGCAGCGTTTGCAGGGCGTGAGCTATCAGCAAATAGCCGCGCAGGGAGGGGGAATAGCAAGTACAGTTAAAGCAACCCGAGAGGCTGACCACGAACAGTTATTTGTAGCAGCAAAAGAGCGTTTAAATGCATTGTTAGCTGAAGGGGTGACGACGGTTGAAATTAAGTCAGGGTATGGGCTTGATATAGACAATGAGAAAAAAATATTGGAGGTGGCTAGGCTATTAAATCAACATCATCCTATTGAAGTGGTTAACACCTTTTTAGGGGCACATGCGCTACCTTTGGAGTTTAAAAACCGCAGTGATGATTACATAGATTTGGTATGCAATGAAATGCTAAGCACGCTTGTTGAACATGACCTAGTGGATGCAGTTGACGTATTTTGTGAAGATATTGGCTTTAGCTACGCACAAACACAACGCGTATTTGATGCAGCTAAAAAACAGGGTTTGGCAATCAAGTGTCATGCCGAGCAATTATCAAATCAACACGGTGCAGCGCTGGTAGCACAATACAATGGCCTGTCGGCTGATCATTTAGAATACCTTGATGAAGCCGGCGTTAAAGCTATGGCAAACGCAGGCACTGTGGCGGTATTACTGCCTGGGGCTTTTTATTTTTTAAAAGAAACGAAATACCCACCAATTGAGCTGTTAAAGAAATACAAAGTACCCATTGCGATCGCCAGTGACTTTAATCCCGGCACATCACCCTTGTGTTCGTTGCAATTAATGATGAATATGGCCTGTACCTTATTTAATTTCACCCCAGAGCAGGCATTAACTGGCGTAACAGCACATGCGGCTCGTGCTTTAGGTTTTACTGATAGAGGGGTATTAAAAGTTGGCGCTCGCGCAGATATAGCTCATTGGCAAATTGACCACCCTGCACAATTAAGTTATCAGTTTGGGGTAAATAAACTGTTAAATTTATGGATATTGGGTAAACTTAGTTAGTTTGTATAAAATTAACTCTTAAACCTATGTTTTATTTAATGTCAGTGAGTACGTCAGCTATGGATGGAACGTTATTGAGCTACAGCAATTTAGCTATTTTTTTAAGTGGTGCACTTTTAATGGCAATGGTTGCCACGCTATTAACCGTTAAAAGTAACGTTATGAGACTCAGCTTTTTATGTACTGGGCTCATTGGCTTAGCTATGGTCAGTAGTGCAATACCTTGGCTCGCTATTTTACTAGCGCTAGGTTTTGGTTTTAATTTATATCAAGCGAAGTTACAAAAGCAAAAAAAACCGCTTCTTATCAGTGCCTGTGCAAGCGCATTTCTTGTTTTATTATTAATAGGGTATCTCTTTTTTACGCTGCATTTAGCGTGGTTGCTCATGGCTATTTTACTGCTCTCAGTCAGTGGTTTTTTAGCTGATAATGAGCCTAAAACTACTGCGCCTTTAAAGCCGCAAACCGAGCCTGAGGTGTATGTTGAAAACTCACCCTTAGCCAGCTTCCCCGATAAACAACAGTTACGTCAAAAGTATAATGAGCTTACCAATGAAGGTTCATTCAGAGCCGCACTTATTGTATTAAGGCTAGAGGGGTTTGCGCAGGTAAATCAGCATATTGGACGAGATTTTGGTGACTTATTGTTGTCGCAGTCGGCAAATCGAATAAAAGACTTACTAGACAGTGATGAAGTGTTGTTCCTTGCTCCGCATGCTAAATTAGCGCATTTAGGCGGGTTAAATTTTGCGTTTATTTGTGATCTACAAAGCCATAATCATTTACATCAACAGCTTATCAAGCAAATTATTGGCGCTACATTAAAGCCCTTTAACGTAGCTAATTGCACTATTGAAGTAAAGGTAAGAGCCAGTTATGTTCATTGCGATCAACAAAGTACGAGCTTTGATGATTTAATTAGTTATGCGTATTTGGCACTTGATAGTCAGCCAAGTAAACAAATAGTGGCTTATCATCAACAAATGACGGTTGAGCATTTAGAACAACAAGCGCGATTAACAGAGCTTGCGAATATCAGCTTTGCTGATGAGTTTGAGCTGTTTTTTCAACCCGTTATTCGCAACGGCGATGGCCAAATTGAATTTTTAGAATTGTTATTACGTTGGCAACACCCCACGCAAGGCACCTTATCGGCAAGCCGATTTATAAATGATATTAGAATTGCAGGGCTTGGTTATTCACTGGCTACCTTTGTTATAGAGCGTGCTGGCGAATTAGCCATGGCACTTCGCATGGAAGGGATGTCGGTACCTTTGAGTGTTAATTTATTTGGCCCAGAAATGCTCAATGAAGAGTTTGTTGATTTTGTTTACGGAGTAATTGGTGAGCATCAACTAAGGCCAGGCGATTTAATTATTGAATGTCCGCTTCATGTTTTTACCAGCCTCGATGATAAAGGCAGAGCCATGATCGCAAGGCTTAATAGTTTAGGTTTAAAAGTGTGTGTTGATGGTTTAGGTGATAACCCTGTATTACTTTCTAAGTTACCAAGTTTAGCGGTGGAGTATATTAAGGTATCTCCTGCCTTAACTGCTGACTTTAGTAATCAAAATAATATACGCAGCTTAGTAAGCGGCATGGTAGAAATGCATAATCAGCAACAAACAAAAGTGATTTTTGAAGGTGTTGAAACACTGGACCAACTTAAATTTGTGAAAAGTTTGAAAGCTTATGCCTCACAAGGCTACTACTTTGGACACCCTTTAAGTAGCTTAGGGTTAATGAGTTGGTTTAAACAGTGGTTACAGGCACAAGAAGACTAGGGTCTGTTGATCTTTCAAGGTTAAATTTGCAGCAGTCTGTTTGGTATTTAGGCAAGGCAGAGCCTATGTGGTGTGGTTATTCCCCATAAATAGGCGATAACGCAGCATCAATGCCAAACAGGCGCAGCCCTTCGGGTTCTGCCTAGGGGCGATTTACTCTTTGTTGCTCGATTTTTACTTAGCCCACTAGGTTACAAACCTCGCGCCGCGATTAAATAGCCCCTAGTTTGAACAAATTTTAATCCGCAAAGGTCAACAGACCCTAGGGAAGATTAGATTTTTTGCTTTGTTTGTAGGTAGGTATTTACTAAGGCGCTGATTACTTGACCACATTGTAATTTACCTGCAGCAAGAGAGTGAGGATGTTGTGACGGTGCTGCTTCGCATAAATGTAAATAAGCACTGTGATGATTACTTGCAGCTAAATAAACATAATGCTCGCCATCGCTAACATCAAAACCGCAATAATTAAATGCGCTTGCAGGCATGTTGGTTAGGCTATCTAAATCAACTTCTATTCCTAACGGTGCGTTATCAAATGCGTTTAGTGCATTGTTAGTTGCCTCCGTTAAACTTATTTCTCGCCTAACATTAATCGCTTGATAGCTGGTGAAACTAAATTTTGCACTTTGCATCGCATTAAAAATTTGTTGATTATTTTTAAGCTCATGTAAGCCAATTACATGATAACTGTTAAGGTGCTGCTCTTGATAGGCGTAATGAAAACCATTGCCACTGTGTCTGCCTTCACACTCTCTAAAGTCGGCATGGGGGTCTAAATTAATGGCGTTAATTGCGCTGTTTTTATATTTTGCAAGCGAGCGAATAATACCTAAGCAGTTGTTATGTCCGCCACCAATAATGATGGGTTCAAGACCGGCTTTAAAAATCATGCTTAAAATTGCTTCAACCCGCACATCAATCTCAGCGCACAACTGACGTAATTGGTCTAAATCGAGAGGATTTTGGTTATCAAGCGAGTGTGCTTGTTCCATTAAGTCATCGAGGTTTACTTCGCCAAGCAGTAACACTTTTTGCATGGCAATAGCGTGATTGTGAGGTTGGTTTAAAAAGTGTTGTAAAAAAGCGGGCCAAGCATGCTGTGCTCCGCCTTTACCTAAATTGGCTCTAGGTCCAATGTCTTCGCAAACGCCCAGTAAAACAAAGCGCATACCAAATTGTGCAGCATCAGTAAGCGCTTGTTGTATATTAACGTTTGCGTCAAGTAATGCCATTGACTGCCACGCTTTTTGTTCACCTGCACGGTTAGAACAAATGCGCTTGAGCGTGCTTTCGTTATATACTTTAAGGTGTGCTGTCACGCTACAGTTCTATTATTTCTAGCTCTAATTCTTCAGCAGAAAGTACAATACCTGTACTGTCGGCATAAACAAAATCATCATCGAAAAATGATACACCCGCAAAGTTAACGCCTATGCCGCTTTCACCCGCGCCTTCACTGTCAGCTGCAACCGGAATTGATCCAATGGCTTGAATTCCTAAATCCAGTTCTTCAAGTTCATCAACATGGCGCAGTGCACCATATACAATAATACCTTGCCAATTGTTTTCAAGTGCCAGCTCAGCCAGTTCAATATCAATTAAGGCTCTACGAGTGGAGCCTCCACCATCAATAAGTAAAATCTGATCTGTACCATCTTGAGAAAGCAATTGACGGATCAGTTCATTATTTTCAAAACATTTTACCGTTTTAATGCGGCCACCAAAACTGTGTCGACCACCAAAGTTGATGAACATAGGTTCAAGCACGTCAACCACATCAGCGAAATGGTCACATAAATCAGAAGTGCTGTAATCCATTATTTTATCCTCAAAAGATACATAAGTTAGTAACTTAGTATACCCTCCTTATATTCAATAACAACGACTTAATTGCAGTAAATTTAGCCAGAAATAGAACTAAATCAATAACACGACTCATAATTTTTTAATAAAATTGTCATCTTTATAAATAAATATTTTTAAAGCTATGGACTGAGCGTTTATAAGTGCGAGAGATTTAAGTTCTGATTGGCGAGACTGTTAAAATTAAACAATACTGTGATCAGGCCGATGATTATATTGTCCATTTGTATAAAGGGAGTTTGTTAATGGTTAAATTTTACTGGTAGCCCTTTTTTATGGTTTTTAATGATAGGCATTATTGTTTATTTCATGTAACAAAATTATGTTAATACAAGAAAGCATCACGTTATACTGAACTGGCAAATTTAATATAGGTATTTACAATGAACTTTTTACAGAATCTAACGATTAAACGTCGTTTACAATTTAACGCATTAATCGTTGGCTTAGCCATGATTGTTATGCTGTGCATCATCATTTATGAAGCACGTATTATGCTTAAATTAAATGAAACTATTCAGTACGCTGAAGAGCTAGATGTGCATGAGCTTTCGATGCGTAAATACGAAAAAGACTTTTTGTTTTACAAAGATGAGTCTAGTTTAGAGCTATTTGCACAAGAATATAAAAAACTACAATTTAAACTAGAAAAGCTATCTGTTTTATCTGCAGATTTAAATATTGCTACGGCTCAGGTCAATCAATTTTCTACGTTAGCCCAACAGTACTATGACGACTTTCAAAATGTTGTAAAACTACAGCGTAAAATCGGGTTGCACCCAAAAGACGCTTTATATGGCGAGCTGCGAGAAGCAGTTCATAAAATAGAAACATTGCTTAGTGAGCAAAATAATTACCAATTACTCACCACTATGCTACAGCTACGCCGAGCTGAAAAAGATTTTATGTTACGTTTAGATACCAAGTATTTAGATCGATTTAATAAATTAGCAAGCGAGTTAAAACAACAAGTAAATGCTGCAGAGCTACCTAATAATTTACGCAATCAATTGGTCTCGTTAATGACCAACTACCAAAATAAATTTACTGCATTGGTAGAGGCGCAGGTGGAACTAGGCGTCGATTTAAATTCGGGTGCCCTAGGGAAAATGAGAATAAGTGTTAAGAAAAGTGATGAAGTGGTCACTTTGATCACTACTGCGACTAAAGAGCAAGTAACTGAAACGGCGCAGCAGGCGCAATTATTGGCAATAGTCATTTTTATAATTGCAAGTATTATCGTTATGCTGCTTGTGTACTTAACCAGTCGTTCAATTATCCAACCTATAGAAAAAGTTTATCAAGCAATAGATAAGATCAGAAAAAGCAATGACTTAAGCTTGTTTATAGAGCATAAAGGGAAAGATGAAGTAACGAGGATGACCATAGACTTTAATAGTTTAATTAGTGACTTTAAAGATCTCATCTATGAAGTAAATACGGCTCTAACAACGCTTAATATAGCAACAGGGAATCTATCTGAAACAACCTCAGCGACTAGCTCTGGTATGCAAGAGCAATTACATGAAGCGGATATGGTAGCAACCGCTGCTACAGAAATGCAGGCAACGATTCAAGATATTTCACACAATACTGAAGCCGCCGCTAAAAAAGCTGAATCGACCAATGTAAGCGCCCAGCAAGGTCAGGTTGAAGTAGAGTCAACCATTAAGCATATTAATGCCTTATCTGATTCACTTGGTAAAGCTTCCAGCGTGGTGTCTCAGCTAGAAAAAGATGGTGAAACCATAGGTTCTGTGCTTGATGTGATACGTGCGATTGCAGAGCAAACTAATTTACTTGCTTTAAATGCTGCCATTGAAGCGGCGAGAGCGGGTGAACAAGGTCGTGGCTTTGCGGTTGTTGCAGATGAAGTGCGCTCACTTGCACAGCGTACACAGGAGTCAACCAGCGAAATAGAAGGCATTATTAACACCCTACAACAGCGTACTCAAGAAGTTGTGAGTATCATGCACCAATGTCGTACTCAAGGTGGCGAAAGTGCTACACAAGCAACAAAAGCGGGTGAGCTGCTAGGATCAATTACCATTGATGTGCAAACTATTATGGAAATGAGTACACATATTGCTACTGCTATTGATGAGCAAAGTCAGGTGGCTTCTGAGGTAAATAAAAACGTGGTCCGTATTCGAGATATTGCCGAGGGGGCTGCGGCTCACTCACAAACTAATGCGCAAACCAGTGAAGAGGTCTCTGAGCAAGCAAGGGTACTTCATCAAGCAATTTCAAAATATAAGGTTTAACTACTAACAGAAAAAAGTGGCTTAATTGCCGCTTTTTTCTCATTCACAGAGTATAAGTTCAGACTAAATACTAGGGGACAAACTTTATGGGTACGCTGTCTTTGTTGTTTTCATGTTGTTTAACACGCTCTAAATACGTATCCCATAAGCTTGTTTGTTCAGCTTGTAACTTAGCAAAATATTGCCAGCTGAACAGCCCGCTGTTATGGCCATCGTCAAACTCTAAACGTAACGCGTAATGCCCTACCGGCGTAATGGTTTTAATACCCACTGCTTGTTTATTTAGTACTAACTTCATAGGCTCAGATCCATGGCCTTGAACCTCTGCTGAGGGAGAGTGTACCCGTAAAAACTCAGCGCTAAATATAACTTCAGAGTTATCATCAAAATAAACATCTAAATTTTTACTCACACTATGATAGTGCACTTTTGTAACTTGTTTCATCGTCATCTCGCTTACAAAAAAGCCTCCATATTGGAGGCTTTTAGTATAACTGTTTGTGTTTTCAATTAAAGAATAAAACGACTTAAGTCTTCATCTTCAACTAGCGCACCTAAGTGTTTTTCAACGTAGGCGGCATCGATAACAAGGCTTGAACCCGCTTTTTCAGAAGCGTCATATGAAATCTCTTCCATTAGCCTTTCCATAACTGTATGAAGGCGACGCGCACCGATATTTTCGGTTTTTTCGTTTACTTGCCATGCTGCCTTAGCAATACGCTCAATTGCGTCGTCGCTAAATTCAATAGCGACTTGCTCTGTTTTGAGTAGCTCGCGTTGTTGCTCAGTAAGTGACGCGTGTGGCTCCGTTAATATACGTTTAAAGTCATCGGCTGTGAGTGCTTCAAGTTCAACACGAATAGGTAAACGGCCTTGTAACTCAGGGATCATGTCTGATGGTTTAGACATTTGGAATGCGCCTGAGGCAATAAACAACATGTGGTCAGTTTTTACCATGCCGTGCTTGGTATTAACGGTAGAGCCTTCAATAAGCGGAAGTAAATCACGTTGTACACCTTCACGACTTACATCTGGGCCTGAGGCTTCACCACGTTTACAAATTTTGTCTATTTCATCAATAAACACAATGCCGTTTTGCTCTACTGCAAAAATGGCCTGTTCTTTTAATTCTTCAGGATTAACCAGTTTACCGGCTTCTTCTTCAGTAAGTAACTTAAACGCTTCTTTAATTTTAAGCTTACGCTTAGTGCGTTTATCACCACCCATGTTTTGAAACATTCCCTGTAACTGGTTGGTCATTTCTTCCATACCAGGAGGAGCCATAATTTCAATATTAGGTTGAGCTTGGGCTAAATCAATATCAATTTCTTTGTCATCTAATTGGCCTTCGCGTAACTTTTTACGAAACGATTGGCGTGTCGATGAATTTTCATCGCGCTGAACTTCACCGTATTGATCTTTCGCTGGAGGCAGTAATACATCTAAAATACGTTCTTCAGCCGCTTCTTCAGCGCGATGTTTGAACTTTTTAGTTTGTTGCTCTCGTGTCATTTTAATTGAAACATCAACTAAATCACGGATGATAGTTTCAACTTCTTTACCGACATAACCTACTTCTGTAAATTTAGTGGCTTCAACTTTAATAAAAGGTGCATTGGCAAGCTTTGCTAAACGACGAGCAATCTCAGTTTTACCTACACCCGTAGGGCCAATCATTAAGATATTTTTTGGCGTTACTTCTGCGCGTAAGTCTTCGTTTAACTGCATACGGCGCCAGCGATTACGAAGGGCAATAGCAACCGCTTTTTTCGCTTTAGCTTGGCCAATAATATGTTGGTCTAGCTCATGAACAATTTCTCTTGGGGTCATATCAGACATAGCGAGTTCCTATTACAATTCTTCGATAGTTTGGAAGTTATTCGTAAATACACAGATGTTGCCAGCAATTGTTAGACTTTTCTCTACAATTTCACGAGCACTTAAGTCGGTATTTTCTAATAAGGCGGTTGCAGCTGATTGCGCAAAGTTACCGCCGCTGCCAATTGCGATTAGGTCGTTTTCTGGTTGCACCACGTCACCGTTGCCGGTGATAATTAGCGAAGCTGTTTCATCAGCAACAGCAAGTAAAGCTTCAAGTTTACGCAGGGCACGATCGCTACGCCAATCTTTAGCCATTTCTACAGCAGCTTTAGTGAGGTTACCTTGGTGCATTTCTAGTTTGCTTTCAAAACGTTCGAAAAGAGTAAAGGCATCAGAAGTGCCGCCAGCAAACCCAGCGATAACTTTGCCATTATAAAGGCGTCGAACTTTTCGGGCATTGCCCTTCATTACTGTGTTACCAAGAGATACTTGGCCGTCACCACCAATAACAACTTTGTCATCACGGCGTACACTTACGATTGTAGTCATGTTATTCCTCATCATCGCGCTGCAAGGAGCAGCGCGTAAAAAACGATTATGAAGAGGTTATATGGGTGAATGGTTTAAATTCAAGTCCAGCCCCAAATTCCGCAGCCGACAATATTAATTCGTTTAAGTTTGTTCTTGTCACTTTCTGCATGACGCTTGGTTTCATAAGGCCCTAAACGCACTTTGTACCAAATACCATTGCTGCCTGTGGTTTTTTTGATTTCTGAAATTAATCCTGCAAACGCTATTTTAGCTTTTAAGGTTTCAGCTTGCTGATGGGTTCTAAATGAACCACATTGCATGACATAAGGGCCTTTTTGTTCAAGTTCTTTTACTTCAACCTGAATCTCATGCTCTTTAATTTCTTTAATAAATTTAGGTGGCCGCGGTTTAGCTATTTCTACTTGTTTTTCGGGTGTTGGATTTGCTTGCTTTTCAACAAGCTCTGGATCGGCATTGTTTTTAACAAACCAGAGTCCGTATGCAAAACCACCGACTAGTAACAAGGCAATAAGGATCAACAAAAACGGGAAGGGTTTTTTAGCCGGCTCTTGTTTAATGTTTTTTCTATTTTTTGGTTTTTTATTAATATAATCGTGCTGTGCCATGGTGTTATATGTGGCCTTACCTAAATCATGTCTGTAGGGTCTACGTCTAAACTCCAGCGAACTTTTTGTGCAAGTTTGCTAGTGCTGAGATAATCAACCATTTGCGCGAGATACTGATGTAGTATGCGTCGATCTTGCGCTTGAATATGTAATTGAAAACGATACATTCCCGCAATTTTTTCTAATGGCGCGGGGATCGGTCCGAGCAATTGTATACCAGATACCCCATTGACAGGAACCAAATCCGTTAGAAAGTCGACGACTTGCTTTATGTTATGTCCTTGTGCGCGAACAATTGCCATACTCGTAATAGGTGGCAACTGCGCATCACTTCGCTCAGTGAGTGCAAAGCGGGCAAAATCTTGATAGCCATTATTAACTAAATCTTGTAATAACGGGTGCTCAGGAAAGTGCGTTTGTAATAATACTTCACCGGGTTCGCCAGAACGTCCCGCGCGTCCTGCAACTTGAGTTACTAATTGTGCTAAATGCTCAGTAGCCCTAAAGTCACACGAATACAAACCACTATCGACATCTAAAATAAGTACTAAGCTAACATCAGCAAAATGGTGACCTTTTGCCAGCATTTGCGTACCAACTAAAATACGTGCGCCGCCTTGGTTTATTTCATCCAGTGCTTTTTCAAGGCTACCTTTACGCCGAGTTGAATCACGGTCGATACGGCTGATCGGGGTGTCTGCAAATTCACTACTTAAAAACTCTTCTATTTGCTCGGTGCCTTTGCCGTTAGGAAAGATTTGCGTACTACCACAGTCAGGGCATTGATGTGGTACATGATATTGATCGCCACAATGGTGGCAAATCATTTGGCCTATTGCCTTATGAAAAGTCGCACTGGTGCTGCAGCGGTTACATTCACTCAACCAACCACATTCATGACAAATCAAGGTAGGAGAAAACCCACGGCGATTTAAAAATACCATCACCTGCTTTCCTCTATTCAGGTGCTGGCGCATTATTGCAAGACTGGCATGTGCAATACCGGCTCGATCAGGCTGACCTTTCATGTCAAGCAGCTTAAACTGATTATCGGTGGCGGTTTGTGCGCGCTCACTTAATGTGAGTAACTGGTATTTGTTATTAATTGCTTTATGCAGTGTTTCTAATGCCGGCGTGGCGCTACCTAAAATAAGTGGAATTTGATGCTGATAGGCACGATACGCAGCTAAATCACGGGCATGATAGCGTAAAGTGTCTTGTTGTTTAAATGAGGCATCATGCTCCTCATCAACCACAATCATCCCGAGCTTTAAAAATGGCAGAAAAATACTCGAACGGGTACCTATAACAATGGCGCAACTGCCTTTTTCACAAAAGCGCCATGTTTGCAGACGCTCGTTATCGGTTAATGCCGAGTGCCATAACATAATAGGGGTGTCAGGAAAGCGACGTCTAAAACGATTGACCGTTTGAGGCGTTAGCCCGATTTCAGGAACGAGCACTAACGCCTGTTCGCCACGTTTTAATACTTCTTCTAGGCATTGCAGGTAAACTTCGGTTTTTCCGCTGCCAGTGACACCTTCTAGCAAAAAGCTATTAAACCCCGTACTTTGATTAATTGCAGTGCAGGCAATGGATTGCTCTTTATTCAAACGAGGTTTGCTGCCAACCGTTGGCGAGGTATGTTGCCATTGATTGTCGTGCTCAATGGTTTGAATTATTAGCTCTTTATCTAAAAGGGTATCAATGGTTTTTTTATTAAACCCGAGGGCTTTGAGTTCGGTTAATGATGATTTACCGGATGCTGATAATTGCTTAAGCAAATTAAGCTGTGTTTTAGCTTTTAAAGACGGTAAAAGTGCCCCCTTTTCGCTTAATGTCACCATGTTTATACTGGTTTTATCAGGGCACTCACCTTGGCGCAGTGCACTGGGCAATGCAATATGAATAGTTTCACCGAGTGGATAGCAATAATAACGCGCTGTAAACTTCAGTAGCTCTAAATGCTGCGCAGATAACACCGGTGAGTCGTCAATAACTTCAATAATAGATTTGATTTTGCCTTCGGGGACTGCTGTATCCGCTTTTAAGCTAAGGATAACCGCTACTTTACGTTGATTGCCAAAAGGGACTAACACACGCATACCAGGCTGTAATTGAGTCAGTGGTGCTAATTGCTCATCCACTTTATAATCAAAGGTGCGAGGCAAGGGGACTTTTATTGCAACTTCAGCAAAACGCATAACAACTCAACCAATTAACGTAATGGTTTAATGTACTAAAAATAGCATTAAAAGCCTACCGACAAATCAGTAATCAATAGGTGTTTGCCGACTTTTTAGCAAAAAGGGTAATTAAAGCTTGTGTGCGTGCAGGTTGTTGGATAAAATTCGCGACCAATAAATTTGTTTTAACGACGTATGGTGCCAGACTTCGGGTTTGGAGAGCGATGCGGCCTTAACTAGAGGTTCCTATGAAAGAAGGTATTCACCCTAAGTACGAAGTAATTTCTGCAACTTGTTCATGCGGAAACAAATTCGAAACTCGTTCTACTCTGTGTAAAGACATTCACTTAGACGTATGTTCTGCGTGTCACCCGTTTTACACTGGTAAGCAAAAGATTTTAGACACTGGCGGCCGTGTTGATCGCTTCAACAAGCGCTTCGGTGCACTTAGCAGCAAAAAATAATTTTTTGTTTCTATGTAAAAAAAGCACCTTAGGGTGCTTTTTTTGTGGCCAAAATTTACTTTCCTACCTGCTTTCTTAGCAATTTTGTATTTATTTTTTTTGCATAACTATTTCCTGTTCTTATTCTGAGTATGCATAAACATTTGCAGACAAAACAGCCAATATTCTCTATATTTTTATTTGTTAAACTTTAAAGATGGTACTCAAATGCAGGTAACGTGAGGTTATTTGTGTTTAAAGTTAAATAAAATTCGGTATTTCACTATTTTAATTTAAGACTAAAAAATACGCTTTATAAAAATAGAACAAGGGCAAAAAGTACCTGTGTTTTTCATTTTTATGACGAATTTATATTTTAAAAATGTCAGGATAATCTAGGGAAGTTGCTGATAAATCACTTAAAATTAACAGTTCTAGCATATAACAGGATAGACCTGATATTGCTTGGAATTTAAAAATAATAAAGGTATCGTAGATTAAAAACTACCTCTCACTTTAACTTAAATTGCAGGATATAATCGCGTTATGTCAGATTTTCGTGAACAAGCACTACATTACCATGCCCATCCCGTTCCAGGTAAAATCAGTATTGAGCTGACCAAGCCCGCTGAGACGGTTAAAGACCTCGCGCTCGCATACAGCCCCGGTGTCGCAGAACCTGTTCGTGAAATTGCCGCTGATCCAGCAAATGCCTACAAATATACTGGTAAAGGAAATATGGTTGCGGTTATTACTAACGGCACCGCAATTTTAGGCTTAGGTAATTTAGGTCCACTGGCTTCAAAACCAGTTATGGAAGGTAAAGCGCTACTATTTAAGCGTTTTGCAGGGTTAGACTCTATAGATATTGAAGTTAAGCACCGTACTACCGAAGACTTTATTAACACGGTGGCTAATATTGCCGACACCTTTGGTGGAATTAATTTAGAAGATATTAAAGCGCCCGAGTGTTTTGAAATAGAAAAAGCGCTTATAGAGCGTTGTAGCATTCCTGTTTTTCATGATGATCAGCATGGTACGGCTATTGTAACGGCTGCGGGTATGCTAAACGCGCTGGAAGTACAGGGCAAAGCAATTGAAGATGCAATTATTGTATGTTTAGGTGCCGGCGCTGCAGCTGTTGCCTGTATGGAGCTTTTAATTAAATGTGGCGCGTTGCGTGAACATATTTATATGTTAGATCGCAAAGGAGTTATTCATACGCGTCGTGATGACTTGAATGAATATAAGCAATTATTTGCAAACAATACCGATAAACGTACTTTACAAGATGTAATTGAAGATGCCGATGTGTTTGTGGGTGTATCGGGCCCTAATTTATTAGCCCCTGAAGATTTAAAATTAATGGCTGATAGACCCGTGGTATTTGCTTGTTCAAACCCCGATCCTGAAATCGATCCGCAATTAGCACACGCTGCACGTAACGATTTAATTATGGCTACAGGTCGCTCTGATTATCCGAATCAAGTTAATAACGTATTGTGTTTTCCGTTTATTTTCCGTGGTGCGTTAGATGTACGTGCCAGTGAAATAAACGACGAGATGAAAATTGCTGCTGTAGAAGCAATCCGCAGTATTGCTAAAGAGCCCGTACCGGCTGAAGTGCTTACTGCCGCAGGCATCGACAAATTAGAGTTTGGTGCTAAATATATTATACCAAAACCAATGGATCCACGTTTGTTACCACGTATAGCTAAAGCGGTTGCGCAGGCGGCGGTTGATTCAGGTGTGGCACAAATTGATATGCCAGAAAACTACATGGCGTAATTGTTAAGTGTAAATTAGCGCAAAAAAAACCTCAGCATTTGCTGAGGTTTTTTTGTATAAAGACCCTTCTAGTCTTCATTTAAAATAGGCACTTCTAGTCCCATTTCTTGCATTATTTTCTTCACTTCTTCAGGTACTTTTTCTGCGTTATCTTTACGCAAATCATCATCATTAGGCAGCGGTTGCCCGGTAAACGCATGCAAAAACGCTTCGCATAAAAGCTCGCTATTTGTTGCATGACGTAAGTTGTTTATTTGACGACGAGTACGTTCATCAGTTAATACTTTTAATACATTTAGCGGGATCGAAACGGTGATCTTCTTTACTTGTTCGGATTTTTTCCCGTGTTCTGCGTATGGGTGAATATATTCACCATTCCATTTAGCCATAAGATGTATCGTTGCCTCAGATTATAAATTGCTCACACAGCATCAAAGCGTGTAAATATGCGTGAAATTCTATCGGTTTAAAAAAGATAGTCAAATACTAGTTATTTAGCTATCTAGACATTTAAATGTTTTGACATCTTAAATTGCATGCGCTACCTTTTAGACGTCTAAACATCCAAATTAGTAAAGGTAGCGAAAATGAGTGAAAAAAATAAGGCAACAATTGCTGTTCGTAGTGGAATAGAAGCCGACAAACAGCATGGTGCGGTTGTTCCACCGCTTTATTTATCAACAACTTACTCATTTGCTGACTTTGATACAAAGCGTCAATATGATTATGGCCGCAGTGGTAACCCTAATCGTGACATTTTGGCTGAGGCGCTCACGGAGCTTGAAGGTGGCGCTAAAGGCATTATTACCGCAACAGGCATGGCAGCCGTTCACCTAACAACACAATTACTTAATAGTGACGATACGTTAGTGATCCCTCATGACTGTTATGGGGGCAGCTATCGCTTATTTACTTCGCTAGAAAAGCGCGGCTTATTAAAACTAGAAGTGGTCGATTTTACCAAAAGCGACAGTTTGACACGCATCCTTGCTATTAAACCTAAGCTGATTTGGATTGAAACACCTAGCAATCCTATTTTACGCTTAACAGATATTAAAGCGGTAACTGATACAGCTAAACAGTGTGGTGCACTGGTTGCCGCCGACAACACA
The DNA here is from genome assembly GCF_054968565.1 of Pseudoalteromonas sp. G5_S1_54_S4. NCBI lineage: Bacteria > Pseudomonadati > Pseudomonadota > Gammaproteobacteria > Alteromonadales > Pseudoalteromonadaceae > Pseudoalteromonas > Pseudoalteromonas sp. G5_S1_54_S4. Next base: position 66,794 of record NZ_JBQKUL010000005.1, read on the forward strand.
TTTTTATCGCCAGCATTACAAAACCCGATTAAGTTTGGCGCTGATATTGTGGTGCACTCAACCACAAAATATATCAATGGCCATTCAGACGTTGTTGGTGGCGCGGTTATCGCAGCGACTGCTGAGTTAGGTGAAGAGTTAGCGTGGTGGGCAAATAACATTGGCATCACCGGCGCGCCATTTGATAGCTATTTAACGCTCAGAGGCTTACGTACGTTAAACGTGCGTTTAAGGCAACACCAAGAAAATGCACTCGCCATTGCACAGTATTTAGAACGCTCCCAGTTTGTTGCCCAAGTTTACTACCCAGGTCTTGAATCACACCCTCAACATGCGCTAGCTAAGGCGCAGCAGCTTGGCTTTGGTGCTATGGTTAGCTTTGATATAAAAGGCGATATAAACGATGCTGCAGCGTTTTTAACGCGCTTAAATGAATTTAGCTTAGCGGAATCATTAGGTGGAGTAGAAAGTTTGATTTGTCACCCTGCGACTATGACCCACGCCGGCATGGACGCAACCGCGCGTGCAGAAGCCGGAGTAGGCGACACGCTTATTCGTATCTCGGTAGGGATTGAAGATGTAAATGATTTACTCGCTGACTTAGACAGGGTATTTAATTTGGTGCGCCCAGGGCAAGCCGATACCGGGCTATCGGCAAAAAGTGGTGCTAGTGAGTCATTTGGTTCAGCAAAGTTAAACGCGGCGCATCCGGCGTTATGGTAGTGCATACCAATCTTCAAAATACAAAACATAAATGCGAGTCGGTATTAATATGGTAAATCAGGTTCATAAATTTGGTGGTTCGAGTTTAAGCTCAGCGGATCGCTTTAAAAGTGTCGCAAATATTATTTTAACTCACGCTCAAGCTGGGGATTGTGTGGTGGTATCGGCTGCCGGTAAAACCACCGATACCTTAGTTAAACTGTGGCAAAGCTACCAACAGCAAGACACTCAAGCTATTGCTGATATTGTATTGCTATTGAGCAACCATCAAATAGCTCTAATTGAGCAATTATTAATAGCTAACGCTAAGCACCATGCGCTTGATTTACTTGAAACTGAGCTCAGTATTATTACCAATCAGGCTAAGCAAGGGACATTAGCTGAAGCTGCGTTATTAGCACATGGTGAATTGTGGTCTGCAAGGTTACTAAGCGCTTACTTAGAACTGCTTAACGTTAGCGCTTGTGCCCATGACGCTAGGCAGTTATTTACGTTAGATACCGGACAGCTGCAGCATGCTAATAATCAGCTGCAGTGCTTAAAAGCCATACAGACGAGTAAAATTAATGTAGTTACTGGGTTTATTGCGGCTGATTTACATGGTGAAACAGTGACCTTAGGGCGAAATGGCAGCGATTACAGTGCCACTTTATTAGCGCGGTATTGCAATGCTAAAAAAGTCTCTATTTGGACTGACACTCAAGGTGTTTTTAGTACTGATCCGCGTAAGGTTGCTAATGCGGTTAAGTATGCGCGAGTGTGCCGTGATCAAGCGAATTTATTAGCGAGGTTAGGTAATCCAGTATTACACGCTAAAACATTATCGCCATTAAAAGATACCGATATAGAATTAGTTGTTCGCAGTAGTTACGATCCTCAAGGCAGTCATACCGAAATAGTTAAACTAGGAATGAGTAAACAAAAACGCTTTTTAACCACAGTAAATAATGTGGATTTACTCATTGTTGATGATCTGAGTGAAGGCGAAGTAGCACATGTTAGCCAACTTATTCAGCATAGTTTGCATCACTTTGAACACGAAGGCGAAATCTACTTACTAGTCCCTGCGTCAGCGACACATCAGGTGGCTAATTATTTTGCTGGCCGCGCCAATATTAGTGAGTCAAACTTAAATGGGGTGGCGATTATTGCACCTGATCAAGAGGTAGCGCCGCTTGGTAAGCAAAGTGAAGCCTTATTACAAACACAATCTATCCAGCCTCGGTTTACCCATTACGGTGAGGGATATACGTTACTATTAACCGATCAAGTACTTGAAAGTGATGTGCTGAGCCTGTTACATGACAAGCTCATTAATAAAGCACAAGAAATAGCTTTAATTATTGCAGGACTTGGTAATGTAGGTGCTGAGTTTATGCGCCAATTACCTGCTCAACTAGCACGCTTATCAACTGATTTTAACGTCAAGTTAGTAGCGCTTTTACGCTCAGAGCAGATGCTGGTGAATGCTAATGGATTAGACTGTGAAAGCTGGCAACTTCAATGGGAAAACCATGCAAGCTCCTATAAACAAGCCGATTTATTGTCATACATAGATACTCTTGAGTATGAACATAAAATAGTGATCGACATTACCGCCAGTGAACATTTTAGTCAGCTTTATAGTAAGTTAGTTGAATTAAACTGCCATCTAATTAGTGCTAATAAATACGCGGGAACCGCATCGCTTTCGTGGTATCAAACACTACGTGAAAGCCTTGCTCAACGTGGCTTACATTGGCGTTATAATGCAAGTGTAGGAGCCGGACTACCGATTAATTTTGCCTTGGCTGATTTACAAAATAGTGGCGATAAAATAACGCGAATAGAAGGCGTGTTTTCAGGCACGCTGTCATGGTTATGCAGTATGTATGATGGCAGTAAAGCGTTTTCAGATTTAGTTATAGAAGCGCAAGCTTTGGGGTTCACAGAGCCTGATCCTCGAGAAGACTTATCTGGACGAGATATGCAACGTAAGTTGCTTATTTTAGCGCGTGAATTAGGTATTGAATTGGAACTTGATGACATTTCTTTATCTGCTTTGATGCCCGATGAGTTAAGTGCAGGCAGCTGGAATGACTTTATTGATAATAAGGCTCGTTTAGATGCATTTATTGAGCAGCATGCGCAAGCGGCTCAGCAACAAAATGCTGTACTGTGCTACACCGGGTTATTAGAGTTTGAAAACAACACGCTAAACGCTAAGGTAGGGATTACCTATGTACCAAAAAGCGAAGCGGTTGCGAATTTGACCCCTGGCGATAATATTTTTGTGATTAATACCCAGTGGTATAAGCAAAACGCATTAGTGATACAAGGCCCCGGTGCGGGTAAAGAAGTGACTGCTGCTGGCGTTCACTCTGACTTATACTGGTTGGTACAAAATATTAGTTAGACCATCAAAAAGGCCGCTAATTTGCGGCCTTTTTACTGTTCGCTATATTTAAAATAGCTCTTCTTCAGTTTTAGTGTTTTCTTCAAATATATCATTTGGTTGTGATAACACATACTTGGTAGGAGCGGTGCCTTTTTCAAAGTATTCAAAACGGCTGGTGTAATCGTTTTTATGACTTAATAATCCGGTTTCTAAATCAATACGAATAGAAACTAAGCCTTCAGGTGGTTCGATGGGCGCAGCAGGTTTGCCATCCAGTGCGGCGCGCATAAAATCAACCCATGCAGGCTGAGCTGTTTTTGCGCCTGACTCAGCACCTGATATTTGACCACTTCCTAAGTTGTTATTGTAGGTTGAGCGTCCCAGTGTATTACCTGGGTTATCAAAGCCAACCCAAACTGATGTCATCACATCGCGGTTAAAGCCACTAAACCAAGTATCTACAGAATCATTTGTCGTGCCTGTTTTACCAGAAAGATCGCGACGTTTTAGCGCTTGTGCACGCCAGCCTGTTCCACTCCAACCGGTTTTATGTGACCAGCTACCGCCACCCCAAATAGCACTATTCATTGCGCTGGCAATTAAAAATGCATTTTGTTTAGAGATGATCTGCGGCGCACAATTTGGTGCTACTTGCTCACCTAGCATTAGCGAGCTAGGTGTTGTCGTTTCATCATCACAAATAATGGTGGGATTGGTTTTAAATAACGTATTACCCATTGCATCTTGGATTTGTGAAATAAAGTACGGCTCAATTAGGTGACCGCCATTAGCAAAAGCACTCATCCCACGAGCTAATTCAAGCGGCGTAATGGATGCACTGCCTAATGCCAGTGACTCACTACGATTTATATCTTTATCGTCAAAACCAAATTTTAATAAATGATCGGCTGTTCTTTGCAGTCCAACGCCCCTTAATAAACGTACGGAAATTACATTCTTAGATTGGGCTAAAGCACGACGAATGCGAATTGGGCCATTATAAATAGCTGGGCTGTTTTTTGGTCGCCATGCAACGCCTTGGCTCTTATCCCATTGATTTATAGGAGCATCATTTAAAATTGACGCTAGTGTGTAGCCTTTTTCAAGCGCAGCTGAATATATAAACGGCTTAATATTTGAGCCTACTTGGCGTTTAGCTTGTACAGCTCGGTTATATTGGCTTTGTTCAAAACTATATCCACCAACAATGGCTTTTATGCGCCCGTCTTGTGGGTCTAAAGAAACAATGGCGCTCGCCGCTTCAGGTATTTGACTTAAAATATAGCTATTATCGTCATTTTTGCGCAGCCATATTTGCATGCCTGGAGTTAATATATCGCTTGCTGTTTCAGGCGCAAAGCTTTGGCGATAGCGTGTAATAAACTTACGTGCCCATTTTAGGTTATCCCAAGTAAGGGTTGTGCGCTCGCCGCTTTTAAGTATAACTTCAGCGCTTTTATCGCTCACGCTTAACACCGCAGCCGTTTTTAAAGGGCCAAATTCATTAACAGTTTTTAAAGTGTTTAATAATTTCGACTGCGTTAATGGCGGCTCTGTTTGCGGATCCCACAATATGGCTTCAGGGCCTCTAAAACCATGGCGCATATCGTAGGCATGTAGGTTATTAACTAGAGCTGTTTGTGCTGCTTTTTGAACATCTGATTCAACAGAGGTGTACACTTTAAACCCTGAGTTATAGGCTTTATCTATACCGTAGCGTGACACCATTTCTGCTCGTACCATTTCTGAAATGTACGGCGCATATAAGTCAATTTCAGCTCCATGAAAATACGCGGTAATTGGTTGGTTAGTGGCTTCATTATACTGCGCTCTTGAAATATACTTCTCTTCAAGCATTCTTCCTAACACCACATTTCTTCTTGCTTTAGCACGTTCTGGATTACGAATAGGATTAAGTGCCGAAGGGGCTTTTGGTAAACCAGCAATCATTGCCATTTGCGCAAGAGTTAACTCTTTTAGTTCTTTACCATAATAAACTTGAGCCGCAGCACCAATACCAAAGGCACGATTTCCTAATTCGATTTTATTTAGGTAAAGCTCAAATATTTCATCTTTTGAGAGGAGGTTTTCGATATGAATGGCAATAAATATTTCTTTTACTTTACGAATGTAGGCTTTTTCTCGTGTTAAAAAGAAGTTACGAGCTAATTGCATGGTAATAGTACTGGCACCTTGCTTTTTCTCACCAGTAGAAATAAGTACTAGCGCTGAGCGCACAATACCAATTGGATCAATACCGATATGATCGTAAAAGCGGTTATCTTCAGTTGCCAAAAAAGCCTGCAATAAAGGCTGGGGAATTTGGTCTATAGTTACAGGGATCCGTCTTTTTTCACCAAATTGGTTGATTAAAAGCCCATCTTTAGTAAATACTTGCATAGGCGTTTGTAATTGCACGTTTTTTAAAACTTGCACGCTGGGAATATCGGATTTAACGTAGTAATAAAGGCTGAGCAATGTAATTAGTGCAAGTAATGCACAAATGATCAAAAATTGTAAAGTTCTTTTTAATAAAATCACTGATATTTCCCTAAACGGACTCCCAATTACAGGTTGAGACTGCTAGTATATATTGATTAAAAATTGAATAATATTTTTTAAGATATAAATTATAACTTGTTTATTATTAAAACAAAGGCAAAGTTGCAAACATGCTAAGTCAACTAATAAAAAAACCATCACCAATGATGGTAGGTATTGATATTGGATCGCACTCTATCAAGGCCGTACTTTTAAGTGAAACAGAAACTGGGCTTCGACTAGAAGCACTTGCAATTGAACCTATGCCAAAAGGCGCTATGAGCGAGCGTAATATTCAAGATATTGAAGCAATTGGTAATGTGATAATCAAGTTAAAACGAAAGCTACCAAAGTCGCTAAAATTCGCGTCTGTTGCCGTCTCTGGGCAAACCGTGATTACCAAAGTTATTTTCATGGATGTTTCCTTAAGCGACGCTGAATTAGAGTCGCAGATTGAAATTGAAGCCGACAGCTTAATTCCTTACCCACTAGATGAAGTGAGTCTTGATTTTGAAAAGCTCTCTACAAATAGTGCTGACCCGAGCAAAATAAATGTACTGCTCTCTGCCGCTAGAACCGAAAGCGTTGAAGCCAGAGTCGGTGCGTTAAGTGCTGCGAATTTAACCGCAAAAGTAGTGGATGTTGAAAGCTATGCGCTAAGTCGCGCTATGGATGTTTACTACCAACAGTTACCATCAGATGCATATGACAAAACGGTTGCAGTGGTTGATATTGGTGCTGTACTCACCTTGGTGAGTGTAGTGCAATCTGGTGAGACAATTTATACCCGTGACCAAGTATTTGGTGGCGACCAATACACAAATAGTATCGTTGCTTACTACAACAAAGGCTTTGATGAAGCTGAAATTGGCAAAACAACCGGTGATTTACCTCCAAACTATACATTTGAAGTGTTAGCTCCTTTTCAAACATCGTTACTCCAGCAGGTTCGTCGTGCTGTTCAAATGTTTTTAACCACCACAGGTAAAGAACAATTGGACTATATTGTATTGACGGGCGGCTCAGCGATGATTAAAGGCATTGATAGATTGCTGATTGAAGAATTAGGAATACACACAGTTGTTGTTGAACCATTTGATAAGATGGAAATATCCCCTAGAGTTGATCGTAATATAATACAGCGCCACCGCACTCAATTTGCAATTGCGACTGGCCTGGCGTTGAGGAGCTTTTCATCATGCCACATATAAATTTATTACCTTGGCGTGAGCTACAGCGTGAGCAGTCTAAAAAGAAATTTATAACACTTCTTATGGCTGTGGTTATCGTCTGTTTTGCTGGTATGTATATGCTGAGTGTGTTTTATGGTGCTCTAAAAGAAGGACAGACGTTAAAAAATAATTATCTTAGTTCAGAAATTACAACCCTCGACAATAAAATTCGCGACATACGTGATCTAGACAAGAAAAAAGAAAACTTACAACAACGTATGCGTTTAATTGAAGAGTTACAAAGTAGTCGTAATTTAGGCACCCAAATAATGGATGAAGTGGCAAAAATAGTGCCTGCAGGGGTTTATTTAACCAAGCTGGAGCGCAAAGGTAATCAAATTCATGTGTTAGGCAAAAGTGAGTCTAATAATCGTTTATCTACTATGCTCAGACAGGTACAAAGCTCTTACTTATTAGAGCGCCCGACTATGCAAGGTATTGTTGCCGGCGATCAATCTTCACGTTTACTCAGCGATTTTAATATGGAGTTTTACGTAAAACCATTTGGCAAAATAGGTGAGGTACGTAATGAACCTTGATTTTAAATCGTTTACAGAAATCGATTGGAATGAAATCGAGCTCGATAACATCGGTGAGTGGCCTGTTATTGTAAAAGCAATATGCGGAACTTTTGTAGCTTGTTTGGTGTTGTTTTTTAGCTACAGCTTATTAGTGTCGGATGAAATAGACAGCTACCACAATGCCGTTGCTAAGGAAATTGAGTTACGCACAACCTACCGAACTAAATATGCAGTTGCCAGTAAGCTTGATATTTATCGTGAGCAAATGGTTGAGATGGAAGATAAATTCTCTCAATTATTAAAACGCCTACCTACTTCAAATGAGACGCCAGGATTATTGGACGACCTTTCTTATGTGGGAACAACCAGCGGGTTAACATTTTTAAAAATTGGTTGGTTGCCAGAAGTTGAAAAAGAGTTTTATACCGAGTTGCCAATTAAAATTGAAGTGGTAGGTACTTATCATGAGTTTGGCGAATTTGTAGGGAAAGTGGCTCAACTACCAAGAATTGTCAGTTTACATGACTTTTCTATTTTATCATCTGGCGAAAAGCAGCTAACATTCAGTGTAGTAGCAAAAACTTACCGTTATGAAGAGGGGGTGAGATGATGAAGCAGCTTCTCTTTTTAACCACTGCGATGTTTTTGCTCAGTGGCTGTAACGAGGATACATCGGAGCAAAAAGAATTTATTGATCAGGTTAAGGCAAATACCACGGCACGTATTGAAAAAATACCTGAGCTAGTTAAGTTTGAGCACTTTGAGTATAACGCCAAAGATTTACGTAGCCCTTTTGTAGCGCCAGAACCAGAAATTATTCAAAACAAGCTAACACAAGTTAAAAACTGTCTTCACCCAGATCCAGAGCGTGTTCGTCAGCCACTGGAGAAGTACCCATTAGATAATTTAGCAATGAGGGGCACAATAGGATCGAACGGCAAAACATGGGCGCTCATTACAGCTGCTGATGACACCTTGCACCGAGTAACAATAGGAAGCTATTTAGGCACCTATGACGGAAAAGTAAGCAGTGTTAATAGTGACTATATTGAATTAGTAGAATTAATCCCTGATGGGTCAGGTTGTTGGAAAGAACGTTTGACCAAATTAGAAATGTTAGAGGCGGCAACCAATGGCGCAAATTAATAAGAAAAAAGGTATACCCTATATGCACAAAGGTGAGTGTTCGCATCATCGTATTTTATCTGCTTTATTGTTTGTTTTTTTACTACTAATGACAAAAGCCGTAAGTGCAGCCCCTTTACTCTATGACGTTCGGTATAATCCATTGCTTAAAGGTGAAACCGAATTACAGCTAGTTTTTGATGAAGAGTTGCAGCAGCAACCAGCAGTACAAGTTTTTAATAGCCCTGCAAGAATAGAGCTACTATTTGATGGGGTAGAATTAGATGAAGGGTTGACGAATATCGCTATCAACCAAGCTGGTATCAGTAACATCACGAGTATGATGACCAGTGCGGGTTTAAAAGTGACCATTAACTTGGACCGATTAAAAATTTATGAGACTGAAGTAAACAATAATTTAGTTTCTATTAGAATTTCTGATAACCCACTCACAGAGCAAATTTTAGCAACCAGCGAAGATAAGCCTGCTTACACGTCTAATTATATTAACGGTATTCAAGCAATTGACTTTCGACGTGGAGAAAAAGGTGAAGCGAAAGTACTTGTTTATCTACAAGATACTCAGGCAGCTGTAGAGGTGCATGAAAGCGGCGGAAAAATCATTGCCGAGTTTCATCATACCGATATTTTAGATGATTTATTGTATGAATTAGATGTACTTGATTTTGGTACTGTGGTGAGCAGTATTGAAACGTTTAAAGAAGATAACCTTACACGTTTAGTGATTGAACCGAACACTGCTTTTGCCTATACCTATCAGCAAATTGAGAATATTTTTACCTTAACGGTTGAGAAAGATGAAACGCAAAATGCCTACTTAGATGGTGGTAAAGAGTACTTGGGTCGTCCTATGACGCTTAATTTTCAAGATATCTCTGTTCGTGCTGTGTTACAGATTATTGCTGGTTACAATGATTTTAACTTGGTAACAAGCGACTCAGTGACAGGCAATATTACTCTTCGCCTTGATGGGGTTCCGTGGGATCAGGCGTTAGATGTCGTGCTTAGAATAAAAGGCTTAGACAAACGCATGGACGGTTCTATTTTAATGGTTGCACCATCTGAAGAGCTGGCTGCCCGTGAAGCAAAAGAGTTAAAAGCTAAACAGCAAGTTGAGGATTTAGAGCCACTTTACAGTGAATACATCCGCTTAAATTATGCAAAAGCAGAAGATTTTGCCGACTTATTAAAAACAGATACCAATAGTATTATTACAGCCAGAGGGAGCGTGTCTGTTGATCAACGTACTAATACGTTATTAATGAAAGACACTGCAAAAAGTATTGAAAGTGTTCGTCGTATGGTCGAGACCTTAGATATACCGGTTAAACAAGTGGTTATTGAAGCGCGTATGGTAACCGTACGTGACAACGTAACTGAAGACTTGGGGGTTCGTTGGGGGTTTAGTGATCAGCAAGGCTCAGACGGTGTTTCTGGCACATTAGAAGGAGCTGAAACGATTTCTAATGGTAATATTCCTAGCCTTTCTGATCGACTTAACGTTAATTTACCTGTGGCGAATCCATCGGCAAGTATAGGTATGCACATTGCTAAATTGGCTAACGGAACATTAATTGATTTAGAATTAACCGCCCTTGAAGAAGAAAACAAAGGTGAAATCATTGCAAGCCCACGCATTACTGCTGCTAATCAGCAAAAAGCGCGTATTGAACAAGGTACTGAGATCCCGTATGTGGAGTCAGCTTCAAGTGGTGCAACAACCGTAAGTTTTAAAAAGGCGGTACTAAGCCTAGAGGTGACACCTCATATCACACCCGATAACAAAGTTATTTTAAATTTAATCATTACTCAAGATACCCGAGGGGATACGGTTCAAACAGGTACAGGCCCAGCGGTTGCCATCGATACGCAACAAATTGAGACTCAAGTACTCGTTGAGAATGGACAAACGGTAGTGTTGGGTGGTATTTTCCAACAGCAAATTATTAATTCGACCAAAAAAGTACCTTTATTGGGCGACCTTCCTTACGTAGGAAGACTATTTAAAAGCACAAGCGAGTTCAATGAAAAGCGCGAACTGCTGATTTTTGTCACACCTAAAATCCAAATAGACTAAATATTTAAGCTATCTAGGTTGAATACCAGCCTAGATAGTATGGGTATGTAATTTAGTTATCGTGGTGTGAACACTCCCTATAAATGTACAATAAGACAGTATATAATTTTGATCATGTACTGTACTGCGGATGTATTTAAGGCTGCGTTTATGTTGTTTGTAATTCAGGCTCTTGTAAAGTTACCATGCGAAAGCTTTCATGAAGCAACAATGTAGTAACCTTAATTGCATAAATTTTAACCCTAGAAGATAAACTTGCCTATAATAAGGTGCTTTTTTGTTAACCAGTGGGTAATTATTTAGTTTAATTACTCGTTATATGGCTTTTTATCCTAATTGACTTGAAATACCCGACCGATTACTGAGATAATCCCTTTCTTAATTTTGGGGCCAGGTCGTTAGGCGGGGTTTTATTTCAAATTTTAGAGTTCGTTTGTACTAAAAGATATGGCTGAGAAACGTAATATATTTCTAGTTGGCCCCATGGGGGCTGGCAAAAGCACGATTGGTCGTCACATCGCTGACCAATTACACCTTGAATTTGTTGATTCTGATCAAGAAATCGAACGTCGCACGGGCGCAGATATTGCCTGGGTATTCGATCTTGAAGGTGAGGAAGGCTTTAGACTTCGTGAAGAATCTGTTATTGGTGACTTAACCGAAATGCAAGGTATTGTACTTGCAACCGGTGGTGGCTCAGTAATGAGTAAAGAAGTTCGAAACAAGCTTTCGGCTCGCGGTATTGTTGTATACTTAGAGACACCGATTGAAAAGCAAGTTGCACGTACGCAACGCGACAAGCGTCGCCCATTACTGCAAACAGAAGAAGCACCTCGTGATGTACTTGAGCGCTTAGCAGAAGAGCGTGAACCATTATATAAAGAAGTAGCTGATTTTGTTGTACGCACTGATGAGCAGAGCGCGAAAGTTGTTGCTAACCAAATCATCGAGAAATTGGATTTTTAAAAGCCAGTATTAAAAAGGACTAACCCAGCATGCTTGAATTAACTGTTAATTTAGACGAGCGAAGTTATCCTATTTATATTGGTCAATCTGCACTTCAAGATACAGGCCGTCTAATCCATCACATTGGTGATTGTCGGCCTATCATCATTACTAATGAAACGATTGCACCGCTGTACCTTCAACAGTTGCTTGATTCATTAGCACAGCTAAACCCACTGCATTTTATTATTCCAGATGGTGAGCAATATAAATCACTCACTTGGTTTGAAAAAATTTCGGCATTCCTACTTGAGAATAATTGCGGCCGTGACACCTGCTTAATTGCATTAGGTGGTGGCGTTGTAGGTGATTTAACTGGATTTGTTGCTGCTTGTTATCAGCGTGGCGTCCCTTTTATCCAAATACCAACCACTTTATTATCTCAAGTTGATTCTTCAGTTGGCGGCAAAACAGCGGTTAATCACCCGCTAGGTAAAAATATGATTGGGGCTTTTTATCAACCCCAAGCTGTATTTATTGACACGCGTTCGTTGCATACCTTACCAACACGCGAGTTTGCTGCAGGCATGGCTGAAGTTATTAAGTATGGCTTGATTTACGATACTGAACTGTTTGCTTATCTAGAGCATAACATCGCTAAATTACAACAATTAGACGAGACGTGTTTACAGCACATCATCTTCAGATGCTGTGAAATTAAAGCGCTTATTGTTGCACAAGATGAAAAAGAGCAGGGCCTTCGTGCGTTGTTAAATTTAGGGCACACGTTTGCGCATGCTATTGAAGCACAAATGGGTTACGGTGTTTGGTTACATGGAGAAGCGGTCGCGACAGGTATGGTGCTTGCTGCAAAGCTTGCTTATACTCGCCAAGATTTAACACGAGAAGATGTAGAGCGTATTGCTACATTAATAGCGCAATATAGCTTACCAATCGAGATACCTAGCGATATGACCAGTGAGCACTTTTTACTGCATATGCGAAAAGATAAAAAGAATAAAAAAGGGACTATCCGATTCATTTTACCCACCGAATTTGGTCAATGTGCATTAGTTGATGATGTGTCTGATGATCAAGTCAGAGCATTGATCGAGCAATAAATGCAGTCACAAATTTTACCGAGCCGTGCGGCTTTGGTGGATAGAATCGCATTGCAATTTGAATATGGTCAAAACCTAATTGTTTTGTTGGGCACTTCTGGTTTAGGTAAAAGCTATTTGCTTGAAACCTTCATCACTGATAAATATAACGATTTTAATAAAGTGTTTGTGCAAGTTGGCGCTCAAATGACTGATGTGCAATTGATGACTCAATTATTAGAGCAAAGCTTTAATGCCCCTTTAATTGATCACAACCTGAGCTTATCACAAAACTATTATCAATTAGCGAAGCAACAACAATGCGGCGCGTGTTTATGGGTTATCGATGGCGGCAGGCACCTATCTGAAGAACTAATTGCAGAGCTCGAGCTGTTATCAAAAAGTGCGCCCAATGTGCTTTACATTATGATTGCATCGCAATCTAAATTGCCGTTTAAAGAGGCAGTTAATATTCATTTAGAGCCATTAAACTTGGTTGAAAGTAAGCAGCTAATGGGATGGTACTTCACGGCTTTACCTTATGATGAAGACCCTGTATTTAAAACCTTTTTAGTTGAAGCCCAAGGTAACCCAAGTCTTTTATTAGCCTGGCAGCCTAGCGAACAAGTTGCTGATATTATCGTAAAAGACAAAGTATCTTGGCGCTTACAGTTGCTCACACTATTACTCATAATTATGTTATTGATTATTGGCGTTGTATACAAAGCTGATATGACCCAATGGTGGAAAAATGCTAATAGTCAAAGCGATGAGCAAGTCCTCACAACCGCTATTACAACCGAGCAAGCTATTCAAAATAAACAACAACCGGTTAAATCACCACCCCTGTTTACTTCACCACAGCCTATAACTAAAGAGCCAACTACAGATGAGAGTGCCCACAATGACGTGCCAGCAATTGTAGGAAGTTTAACTGAGCCATCGACTTTAACTGAACAAGAAAAGCCAGCACCGCCGCCGGTTGAAGAAGCCATTAGCGTACCTGAGGTGGTAAAGCAGCAAAGCCAAATAGTAAAAATACCCAGTAACTGGTACCTAGAACAACCTGAAGATAATTTTGTTATTCAGCTATTAGCCGTAACTCAGCAGCAGGTAGGCAATGAGTTTATTGCTGAACATAAGCTAGAAAGTATTACCAATACATATCAAACTAAACGAAATGGTAAAATGTGGTGGGTGGTAACAACAGGCAGTTTTGCTAACTTAAATGAGGCAAAACAAGCACTGCAAGCACTCCCTGCTGGAGTAAGAAAAAATAAACCTTTCTATAAAAAAATTAGCAAAATAAAACAAGAAATTGCACGAGTTGATCAGTAAACTCAGTGACTTTAGTGTAAAATCGCGCAACACCGAATTGAAGTAAAGAGCCAATGCAGCAAAAGAGTAGAGCCTTCCTTAAATGGGCTGGCGGAAAATACAGCCTCGTTGAAGATATTAACGCGCGACTAAATCAAGCAAGTAAACATGCAGATACCTTGGTTGAACCTTTTGTTGGTGCGGGCTCAGTGTTTTTAAATAGTAATTTTAAACACTATGTACTTAACGATATAAATGCTGATTTAATCAATTTATATAAAGAGCTTAAACGTTCGCCGGATGAGTTTATTGGCGATGCAAAAAAACTATTTGTTGATTTAAATAACCATCCAGATGCGTATTACGATTATCGTGTGCAGTTTAACCAAAGCAGCGATGTGTATGAGCGAGCTATTTTATTTTTATATATGAACCGCCATGGTTATAACGGATTATGTCGATATAACTTAAAGGGCATTTTTAATGTGCCTTTTGGTAAATATAAAAAGCCTTATTTTCCTGAAAAAGAAATGTACTTTTTTGCCAACAAAGCACAAAAAGCAACATTTACCTGCTTAGGCTACGATGATGTATTTAAACTGGTCCCTAAAAATGCGGTGATATACTGCGATCCGCCCTATGTGCCATTAAGTAAAACCGCATCGTTTACCTCTTACGCTAAAGGCGGATTTAATTTAGATGATCAGGCTAATTTAGCTAACTTGGCTGAGCAAGCGGCATTTGAGAATAACACGCCAGTCCTTATTTCAAACCACGATACCGTGTGGACACGCAAAATTTACAGTCAAGCATCACTGGATAAAATTCAGGTTAAACGTACGATTAGTCCAAAGGGCGGTTCACGAAATAAAGTGGATGAGCTAATGGCTATGTATTTAGCACCGAAGTCACGGTTGCATAAATAGCCAGTACAAATAATACAAACAGTACTACGGCAATAGCTATTAGCGTAATTGGAGAGTGGTGCTTAAAGTCTGTTTTGCGCTTATCTTCAGATTGAACACCAAAAAATGCAGCCAGTACGCTTTGTAACGCGCTAAAAAAGTGCTGCATTTAATTAAAATAATGGCTTGATTGAAGAGGGCTTGTGTTTGTCATCAGTACCCGTTAACAACTCTAGCAAGTCTAAGTAATGAAACTGAGCGCTACGGCTATCACCTGTTAACCAAGAGGCCCAAGACGAATCCTCTTCAATTTGAATGCAACGGGTTACGCTATTATTAATAGCGTTGGTTTGCTCTTTATGAAGACAAATGTTGGCAGAGCTTAAATCTTGCTCAGTATTTGAGCAAAGCGATGTTGCTCCAATAATAACACTTACCGACGTGATTAATAATCCAATTTTAAAAGCACGCATAATATAAACCTAATAATTTAGTTCTTCTCGCAGCATAACAAAAACTGCTTAAATAATACACTTTATTTTTGTTATTGTTTATTTGTATTGTGTTTTAAATACTGAGTGACACCCGCTTAAAAACTGATTCTTTTTTTAATTATAAAGCCTACATCCTCAGCAGGTTATTCTTTTTCATGAATAGCCGCAATAAGGCTTTAACATTACTTATTTGGCGCTATTTTTAAAGGTACTACTTGGGTAACTTCGCTAATTAAGTTACATTAACGGCATAAATTATTCATTAACGGATTAGCGATGCTCAACTGTGAACAAAAATACTTAATAGCGCCCTCAATATTATCTGCAGACTTTGCACGATTAGGCGAAGATGTCGACAAAGTGTTAGCCGCAGGTGCTGATGTCGTTCATTTTGATGTAATGGATAACCATTATGTACCTAACTTAACGATTGGCCCAATGGTATGTAAAGCACTTCGCGACTACGGGATTAAAGCCCCGATTGATGTGCATTTAATGGTAAAACCGGTAGATAGCTTAATTCCACAATTTGCCGAGGCGGGTGCATCAATTATTACCTTCCATCCAGAGGCGAGCGAGCATATTGACCGTACTTTGCAATTGATAAAAGATGAAGGTTGCCAAGCAGGCTTAGTGTTCAACCCTGCAACGAGTTTAAGTTACCTCGATCACGTAATGGATAAAGTAGATGTGATCTTATTAATGTCAGTAAATCCTGGGTTTGGTGGGCAAAGTTTTATTCCACAAACACTCGAGAAACTGCGAGAGGCAAAACAACGCATTGTTGAATCTGGACGTGATATTCGTTTAGAAGTAGATGGTGGTATTAAAGTAGATAACATAGCAGCGGCGGCTGAAGCGGGTGCCGATATGTTTGTTGCAGGCTCAGCTATTTTTAATCAGCCTGATTATAAAACGGTGATTGATGAGATGCGTCAGCAATTAGAAAGTGTTAAATAATGAAATATGATGCAGCGTTTTTTGACTTAGACGGCACCCTAGTTGATAGCGTGTACGACTTGTATATGGCTTTAAATTTAACACTTAGCGATTTAGCGTTTCCAATTGTCAGTCAGCGATTAGTTGAAAGTTGGGTAGGTAACGGCATTGAGGTGTTAGTTAAACGAGCCCTTTGCGGCGATATGCAAATTAGTGAGCATCTCGATGAGGCTTTAAGCGAACGAGCTATCAATCTGTTTTATCAACATTACAGTGAGCAGGTCGGTGAATACAGTGTGTTATATCAGCATGTTGAAACTGGTCTTGCTGCCCTCAGTGGTATGCCTAAAGCACTTATTACTAATAAAGCACGCCGCTTTACTGAAATGCTTTTAGATAAGCTCGCTATTCGCAGTCATTTTGAAGTGATTGTTTGCGGTGACGACATGGCAAAAAAACCGTCACCTGAGCCGCTATTATTTGCTTGCGATGCATTAAATATAACGCCTGATAAAGCGATTATGATTGGTGATTCAAAGAGTGACATACTCGCAGCGCAAGCCGCTAACATTGACGTGATAGCGCTTACTTATGGGTATCACCAGGGAGAGCAGTTAGCGGATTATAATCCGCAGTACCTATGCGATAACTTCTTAGCTATAATACCGACACTAACACAGCGTTAAGCATTTTTAATTAAGTAAAAATAAAGGAAAATCATGAGTAAACCAGTAGTATTAAGTGGCATGCAGCCAACCGGTGGTATGACAATAGGCAACTATGTTGGCGCTATTAACCAGTGGGTTAAGCTACAGGAAGAATATGATAGCTACTTTATGCTTGCAGACTTGCATGCAATTACCGTACGCCAAGACCCTGAATTATTGCGTGCTCGTGTACTCGATGGCGTTGCGTTATATACGGCATGCGGTATTAACCCAGAAAAAGCGGCATTATTTGTACAATCTCAGGTACCTGAGCATGCGCAACTTGGCTGGGTATTAAACTGTTATGCGCAAATGGGTGAGCTTAATCGCATGACCCAGTTTAAAGATAAGTCGGCAACGCATGCTAATAATATTAATGTGGGGTTATTTGCTTATCCGGCTTTGCAAGCGGCTGATATTTTACTGTACCAAGCAGACAAAGTACCTGTAGGTGAAGATCAAAAACAGCACCTTGAATTAACGCGTGATATTGCAACTCGCTTTAATAATGTTTACGGCGATATTTTTACGCTGCCAGAACCGTATATTCCAGAATTTGGTGCGCGAGTCATGAGCCTGCAAGATCCACTGAAGAAAATGTCTAAGTCAGATGAAAATCCAAATGGCTTTATTATGATGTTAGACGAGCCGAAAAAGATTGAGAAAAAGCTAAAAAAAGCAGTTACCGATTCTGACGAGCAAGCGCGTATTTACTTTGATCGCAAAGAAAAGCCAGGTGTATCTAATTTACTTACGCTACTAAGTGTGGCAACTAAGCGCTCAATTGAAGAGTTAGTCCCTGAATACGAAGACAAAATGTATGGCCATTTGAAAAAAGACACCGCAGCAGCTGTTGTCAGCATGATTGAGCCAATTCAAACACGTTTTAAAGAAATTCGTGAAGATCAAACACTTCTCAATGACATCATGAGAACAGGGGCTGAAAAAGCCAGCGCGCGTGCAGAAACTACATTAAAAGCAGTTTATGATGCGGTTGGGTTTATTCCACGCCCATAAGCGCGTTTATTTGCAGATACAAAAATGCCGCTAATTTAGCGGCATTTTTTATATTTTAATGTTTTGTAGCAGAAATACCGGCAGACTCACAGGCTCTAACTATAAATTGATAACCGTAAGGCATGCTTTGATCAGGCGTTATTTCAATAATTTCGTAATCATTGAGCTCGATTGACTTACTCTCTGTTGATTTCTTACAACGTGAATAACTGTCTGCTTCATAACTATAGGCAAACATGGCAATTAAGCGCTTACTACGTTCAAAGTAGCCTTTAGTATCTAAAAACTGCCTAACCGTTTGAGTGTTCTCATCTTCGCCTTCTAAGCGAATACCAAATGTTTTTGTCTGAGCGCTGTCATTGTCTGAAGAGGGGAGTTTTTTCTCTATTTGCTCACTCAACTTTTCTATGGCTTGCTCTTGTTCAGCGGGTGATTTATTTGCGAGCGATTGGCTATTTTCAAAGCTATTTACTATATCGTTTAATACTTTTTCAGGCGGTTTTTCATCAATAAATGCAATCAGACTTACAAACACTACCGTCGCTAAAAAAAAGCGGGTTAATGCAGTTAGAAGTGGTGAGTAGCTTTGGCTAATAAACTTTATGCGATCAGATCCAAATGGCTTGATTAGTAATAACACTATGATGTAAAAAGGCAAAATAAGTTGTAAGCCGAGCAGTGTTGCCAGAGTTATTCCTAGTGTCCAAGGCGGTAAATATAATAAAGTGGCAAAGTTATGAGTGTAATTAAAGTGATTAGCTGATACCTGAGTGACTTCATTTACAATGCCACTAGCACTTGCTAAAACAAAGTTAGCAATACTGGCATAAAATACCAAAATAAGTGCTTTACCGGCGAGTGAATTCCATAGTTGATTAAACTTAGGCCAAAATTCTACGATCAGTGCAACAATGGTGATGCTGGCGCACAACCAGGTTAACTTAAAAATAGCTAAACTTATAAGTGCAAGAAGGTAAAGCTTTTGCGCGGTGTTAAGGTTAAACCATATGCTTTTTATATGGCTAAGCAGTTTAACTTGGTGTGGTTGCCAGCTTTTTTGCTGTTGCTTAAACTGCTTATTAGCACGCCATTTTGCAATTTTTAAATACCTTAACACCGACTTTCCTTATCTAAAGCGTATTACCGTTATTTATTTAATAACGGTTTTAAGTAGTGCCCAGTATGAGAGCGCTGGCATTCAGCCACTTCTTCTGGTGTACCTGCAATCAGTATTTCACCGCCGCCAGCACCACCTTCAGGACCTAAATCAACGATCCAGTCGGCTGTTTTGATGACATCTAAATTGTGCTCAATCACTACAATGGTATTGCCATGATCGCGCAGACGATGCAGTACTACTAATAACTGCTCTATATCTGCAAAGTGCAGGCCTGTTGTTGGCTCATCTAATATATATAGCGTTTTACCGGTATCACGCTTAGAAAGCTCACGTGCTAACTTAATTCGCTGTGCTTCACCACCAGAAAGTGTTGTAGCGGCTTGGCCTAAGCGGATATAAGAAAGTCCAACATCCATTAGGGTTTTAAGTTTGCGTGCTATGGCCGGTATTTTATCAAAGTAGTCATGGGCATCTTCAACGGTCATATCGAGCACTTGGTTGATGTTTTTGCCTTTATATTGTACTTCTAAGGTTTCGCGGTTATAACGTTTACCTTTACATACATCACACGGCACATATACGTCAGGTAAAAAGTGCATTTCTACTTTAATAACGCCATCACCTTGGCATGCCTCACAACGCCCACCTTTAACATTAAAGCTAAAGCGACCTACTTTGTAACCACGTGAACGGGCTTCTTGAGTACCCGCAAACAGTTCACGAATACCGGTGAAAATACCAGTATAAGTTGCAGGGTTTGAACGCGGTGTGCGGCCAATAGGGCTTTGGTCAATATCAATCACTTTGTCAAAGTGTTCAAGACCTGCAATTGACTTGTAAGGGGCCGCTTCTGCGGTTGTGGCACCATTAAGCTCAGTGTGAGCGAGTTTAAATAAGGTGTCGTTGATGAGTGTAGATTTACCTGAGCCCGATACACCGGTAATACAGGTCATTAAGCCAAAGGGTATTTTTAAATCAACATTTTTTAAGTTATTACCGGTAGCGCCAAACAGCTCTAACCATTTATCATTAGTAGCATGGCGCTCTTTAGGCACTTCAATTTTACGCACCCCCGATAAAAACTGACCGGTAACCGAGTCTTTGCTCGCTAAAATATCATCGCGTGTACCTTGAGCAATAACATGGCCGCCATGCACACCAGCACCTGGACCAATATCAATAATATGATCAGCGGCGCGAATGGCGTCTTCATCATGCTCTACAACAATAACGGTGTTACCTAAATCACGTAAATGCACTAAGGTTTTTAATAAACGGTCGTTATCACGTTGGTGTAAACCAATTGAAGGTTCATCCAGTACATACATTACACCTACTAATCCAGCGCCAATTTGACTCGCTAAACGAATACGCTGTGCTTCACCGCCAGAGAGCGTGTCGGCGCTGCGCTCAAGTGATAAGTAATTTAGGCCAACATTTATTAAGAAAGATAAACGATCGCGAATTTCTTTTAAAATCTTCTCCGCAATTTGGCCTTTTTGCCCAGTCAAATGCAAGCCTTCAAAAAAGCTCATTGCCTCACCAATACTCATATGTGTGATGGTTGGTAAGTTAGTTTGACCAATAAATACGTTACGTGCTTCTTGGCGAAGGCGCGAACCTTTACAACTAGGACACGCTTGACTAGTTTGATACTTAGCTAGCTCTTCACGCACAGAGTTTGATTCAGTTTCGCGGTAGCGGCGGTTCATATTATTTAACACGCCTTCAAATACATGATTACGTGTAATTAAATCACCGCGGTCATTACGGTAATTAAATGCAATTTTAGTATCACCCGAGCCATCTAGAATAATTTTCTTATGTTCTTTAGCTAGTTCCTGATAAGGCACATCTAAATCAAAGTCGTAATGTTGTGCAACTGCTTGCAACATTTGATAGTAGTAAAAGCTACGTTTGTCCCAACCTTTAATTGCACCGCCAGCTAAACTTATCTCAGGGTTATGAACCACGCGATTAGGGTCAAAGTATTGCCTTACACCTAAACCGTCACAGCTTTGACAAGCCCCAGCTGGATTGTTGAACGAAAATAGACGCGGTTCAAGCTCTGTCATCGCATAGCCACAGGTTGGACAGGCAAAATTTGCTGAAAACAGCATTTCTTCAGCATTGCTATCGTCCATAAACGCAATGTTGGCAACGCCGCCTGACATTTCAAGTGCTGTTTCGAATGATTCCGCGAGACGTTGTTGCTGGCCGTCTTTGACTTTAAAGCGATCAACCACGACTTCAATTGTGTGCTTTTTATGTAAATCTAGCGGTGGTGGATCAGATAGGTCGCACACTTCGCCATCAATACGTGCGCGAATGTAGCCTTGGCTTGCAAGCTGCTCTAATAGCTTTACATGTTCGCCTTTACGGTCTTTAACAACAGGCGCCAAGAGCATTAACTTTGTGCCTTCAGGCAGCGCCAGTGCGGTATCGACCATTTGGCTGATTGTTTGCGCCGCGAGCGGTAAATCATGAGTCGGGCAGCGAGGCTCACCGACTCGTGCAAACATCAAGCGTAAATAATCGTAGATTTCAGTAATAGTTCCCACGGTTGAACGGGGATTATGCGAGGTTGATTTTTGTTCTATGGAAATAGCAGGAGAAAGGCCTTCAATATGATCTACATCGGGCTTTTCCATTAATGACAAAAACTGCCTTGCATAAGCAGAGAGTGATTCAACATACCGGCGTTGCCCTTCTGCATACAGCGTATCAAATGCAAGTGATGACTTTCCTGAACCAGATAAGCCAGTAATAACAATTAGTTTATCACGTGGGATGGTTAGGCTGATGTCTTTTAAATTGTGCGTGCGGGCGCCTCGGACTTCAATGTTTTCCATGCTATCTCGTTTATTGCCAAAATTATTTGCTCAGTATCGCATAATACGCTGCAATATTAATCCTTGATCATCGAAAAAATCCTTAGTTATAGACGATTAATTATTGCCAAGCTTGTGATAGAATCCTTGCCTAATTTTTTAACACAGTAAGATCACGCAAATAATGACCGCATCTTCACTTAATTCACGAGAAAAACGCGCCGCCGTATCGTTAGCGAGTGTGTTTGCATTTAGAATGCTCGGCTTGTTTATGCTGATGCCTGTTTTAGCTATTTATGGTCAAGAGCTTGAAGGCTTTTCACCTATCTGGATTGGTTTTGCAATTGGTGCGTATGGTTTAACTCAGGCCGTATTACAAATCCCAATGGGGAGACTTTCCGATAAAATAGGTCGTAAAAAAGTCATAGTCGGTGGTTTGGCGGTGTTTGCTTTAGGTTCGGTAATTGCCGCTTTGGCAGAGTCTATTCAAATGGTGACGGTAGGGCGTGCATTACAAGGCATGGGAGCTATCGCCAGCGCATTATTAGCGTTTGCATCAGATTTAAGCCGTGATGAACAGCGCCCCAAAGTGATGGCGGTGATTGGCATGAGCATCGGCATGAGCTTTGCGTTTGCGATGTTATTAGGGCCGATAGTGGCAGCTTCATGGGGCATTGCAGGCGTATTTTGGCTAACGGCTATTTTGGCTGTGTGTGGTATTTTTATAGTCACTATGCTCGTTCCCAGTGCAATAAATAAAGCCCCTAAAGGCGATACGCTTGCCAGTTTTAGTGACATCAAAAAATTGATTAAACACCCACAGCTGGCACGTTTAAATGCAGGCGTATTATTGCTGCATCTAACATTAACGACTATTTTTGTAGTATTACCAAGCCAATTAATTAAAGATGGCTTAGTGGCCGAAAACCATTGGCAGCTTTATATTCCGGTTTTATTTTTGGCGTTTTTTTTAATGGTGCCCGTGATGATAGTGGCAATTAAAAAAGAGAAAGAAAAACAAGCCTTTATTGGTTCTGTTATGGTTTTAATAGTCAGCATGTTAAGTATGTCTATGTGGGCAAACAGCGTTGTTGGTATTGCGGTTTGTATGCTGTTATATTTTGTTGCGTTTAACTTTTTAGAAGCCACTATGCCGGCTCTTGTGTCGCGTATTGCTCCAGCAAGCCAAAAAGGCTCAGCCATGGGGGGGTATTCATCGAGCCAGTTTTTAGGCGCTTTTTTAGGCGGCATGCTTGGCGGGTATGTAGCACAAACAACTAGTACGCAAGCTGTGTTTGCGGCGGCGGCACTTGTTGGGGTAATATGGCTTATTATTGCGTGGAAAATGCAAGTCCCACCGAAAAGCAAAGTTATTAGTTTAATGACCCAATTAGATTCTGAAGAGCAGGCACAAACACTGGCTTCTCAGTTAGTTGCTTTACCCGGCGTAATAGAAGCAACCGTAGTTCGCGATGAAAGTCGTAGCTACTTAAAGATTAATGATAAAGAATTTGACCTAGACCAAGCCCGAAGAGTGGCTGGTTTAATCTAACGTTTATAGGAGATGGTTCCATGGCACGCGGTGTGAACAAAGTAATTTTGGTTGGTAATTTAGGGCAAGATCCTGAAGTTCGTTACATGCCTAATGGTAATGGTGTAGCAAATATTACCTTAGCAACTTCAGATAGCTATAAAGATAAAAACACTGGCCAAATGGTTGATAAAACTGAGTGGCACCGTGTGGTATTTTTTGGCAAGTTAGCTGAAATTGTGGGTGAATACTGCCGCAAGGGATCACAAATTTATGTAGAAGGTAAACTTCAAACCCGTAAATGGACTGATCAACAAGGCCAAGAAAAATACACCACTGAAATCGTTGTTGATGGCTTTACGGGTCAAATGCAAATGCTAGGTGCACGCGGTGGCGATCAACAAAGTGGTGGCTATCAAGGTAACCAAGGTGGTCAACAAAGTAGTGGCTATCAAGGAAACCAAGGCGGGCAACAAAGCGGTGGTTATGGTCAAAATAACCAAGGCCAAAATAGCCAGCAAGGCAGTTATGCTCCACAGCAGCAATCTGCACCTGCTCAGCAGCCAGCACCGCAGCAAAACAACCAATACCAGCCACAGCAGCAAGGTGGTTTTGCACCACAACAAAATAGTGCACCACAACAGCAAGGCGGGTTTGCACCTAAGCCACAAAATGCACCGCAAGGTGGCGCATCAAACCCTATGGAACCAACAATCGACTTTGATGACGATATCCCGTTCTAATCTAAGACAAAAAAATGTTGAAAAATTTTCTAGAAAGCCGCTATTAAGCGGCTTTTTTATTAAAAAATGACCGTATTCCATTTCTACAGTTTTTAAATCTGAATAAACACTTCCTAAAGTAAACATATGAATGTGTAAAAAGCACTGTGATATTGGTGTTTTTATTTTTTGAGCCAAGCCCTCCTTTGTTCAAACTAATATATAAATAATGACTGCTGTTTAGTTAACTAATTGAAGGCTAAATATAATGTTTATAAACATTAAGTACTAACTTTTAAACCTTCGCTAAACTTTTATTATTGGCTTGTACAATTGCAAATAGTAGACAACACTTTAATAACTTATTTGATGTGCCGGTGGGTTATGAAAGCCAGTAAATTTCACTTTACCAATTATTCAAATGCTTTGTTTTATGCTCTGTGTATCGCCTTGCTAGTGATTATTAATAGCGGTTTAAGTTTGGTTTTACAGCATCAAAACGAGCAAGTTGGTTTAAAGCTAGCGAAGCAATTGCAACAGCCATTGGCCAATGAAAAACAACTTATTGCAAATACGCCTTTTACGCTCGCCCCTAATAAAAACTCTATTTATATAGAAAAACAAAAACATTATTTTAGCGCTAACTCAAAAGGAATTTTGCTCTACTCATGGCCAGTTTGGTATAGCTATAGCTATTTGTTTTTAATAATAAACGCGGTTCTTTTGCTCGCTATGCTTTGTATTCGACGTTTTAAAAAGCCTAAAACAATAAAAAACAGCACAATGACCTCTAAACGTCAGCAGCACTTTAATAATAAGAAAGTACGTTATGCACCCAAAGTGAGTTCTTTACAGCTCGCTCCAATAGCGACAACTAATGTGCAGGAAGCAATTAAATATAATGTATTTGCACTTATTCAGTGTGAATGCCATTTTGATGCAAACACTGACTTACAAGCGACTCTTAAAGTCTTATTGGCAAAAGACTTTATTAATACGACTGAAATATCCGTTAAGTTATTAACTGCAGGCAATTTCGCTTTTACTCTCAAAGGGATTGATGCAATTGATAAACTCAATTGCGCTAAATATTTACATCAATGCATTGTAAGTGCCGCTCATGTATTGGCGCCAAGAACTGCACAGAGGCATGTAAAAGTAGGTTTATGTACTTATTATTCAGAGGCTGATCAGGTTATGGTGTATCAGTTGGCAAAGTCGGCACTTACTCTTTCGCAGCAAAATCGAGTTAAGCATTATCACCAATTAGCGTTAAATTATGGTCATGTCCAACAGCTCGATAGACACTCAATACCACAACGAATTAAAAAGCAAAAATTGGCTATTTTATTTCAACCAGTATACGAGCTCGATAGCGGCGCTATTATTAAGCATTACGTATCAATTAAAAGTAATGACAGGGGAAATAAACAATTACTTAATCAAGAAAGTATCAGTCAATTTTATAACGAAGGTGAGGCGCTATTGCACGATCAAGCGGTAGTTATGCAAGTAAAAAAACTATTGCTTATAGATAAATCATCGTCAGTTATTAGTATTAAGTTACATCCTAAAAACTGGTTTAATAACGAGTTTTGGAGCTGGTTAACTGCTTATATCAATGACTTAAAAAACCAACATACACTGCAATTTTCTATAAATGAATCAGAATTCTTAAATAATCAATTACGTTTGCAAGGCGCTTTTGCAGCAATAGCGGCACTAAACTGCAATATTGTAATTGATGATGTGAGAAGCAGTAAAAATATTTTTAAGTTTACGCTTAATAAACAAATATCAGGGCTTAACTTAGCTTCTGAACTTGTCCATGGGATAGAGCGCAGTAATTCACAACAAAAATACGTTAGGGGAATTGTGCATATAAGTAGATTATTGAGCTTGTCAGTATTTGCACTTGATGTAGAGACGCCTCAGGAGCTACAACTTTTAAAAGTAATAGGCATTAGCGGCGCGCAAGGAGGATATTTTTCTAAATTTCTTCCCAATTATACTCAAGTCGCATTTCACTAATGCTAAGCAATTAACAAGTTAAATATACTCTACACTAATTTGCGATATTTTAGCCCTTCTAAACCTTGCAACCCACCAGTATGTATTGCAATAATTTTGCTGTTAGGGGCAAAGTAATCATTATTGATGAGCTGCCAAAGTGCGTACATCATTTTACCGCTGTAAATAGGCTCCAAGGGTAATTGATGTTGATGCTGCATGTGTTGGCAAAACTGCCATAAATCAGCTGTAAAACGACCATATCCACCACCGTGAAATTGCGTAAGTAGTTGCCAGTTATTTTGTGATTTTGCTTTAGGGCTAAGAGCGCGTATTTCGTCCCGCAGGTAGTCGGCTTGCTTTAAAACAGCAATCCCTAGTAGGTTGATTTTATTTGAGCTGCCCTCTATCAATCCAGCCAAGGTGCCGCCACTGCCAGTTGGACAGATTAAGTAGTCGTGCTCAGGTAAACTCTGGGCAAGCTCTTTACATCCCTCTATAGCAAACTCGTTAGTGCCTCCTTCAGGTAGAATGTATGCGTTTGGAAAGCGTGCCTGTAATGCGGCTAAATAGGCTTCATCATGTCGTTGTTTGTACTCTATACGATTGACTGCATATAACTGCATACCACATTGCTGTGCAAATTTTAGAGTAGGATTATTTAGATCAAGCTGTGGGCCGCGCACAATTGCGTGGGTTGTTAAGTTAAACTCTTTACCAGCAGCGGCGCACGCATGAATGTGATTTGAAAAAGCACCACCAAATGTAAGTAATTCAGATTTACCCAGTTGTTGCATACGAACTAAATTGTATTTGAGCTTTCGCCATTTATTACCGCTGATAAGTGGATGCAATAAATCATCGCGCTTAATAGTTAAAGTTATTTTTTTGTCTGTTAGTAATTCACTGGTAATTGTTTGTAAATAGCTATGTTCATTAATACTGAATGGTATTGGCATTATCACTCTTTTTCATTAGTTACATGATGAATGTGCTGTGTAATAGCGTTATTTTGACTCAGTTTTTATTACTTAAGCAAACTAAAAAATATGAATACGCGGCTAAATTGGCATCTTAATAGCGTAAAATGCAGATAAATCTCGGTGTTGTTAAATAAATTAGCTATTTAGTACAAATGAAACGGTTATTTACTGGCATGAAACGGGATAATAGTTGTAAACTGAGATAATAAATGAACAAAGCTTGTGTTTTGTGCTTCAAGTACATAGCATAAGGTTTTATTATAAAAAATAATAATAACCAAATAATTGCCGCTTTTTTGGGACTGGAATATATGCGAATTGCTCCTTTATCTCTGTTAATTTCTGCTAGCTTTTTTGCAAGCACAGTATTTGCACAAGATACAACTACTGTAAACAGAATTGAATCAGAGATTAATACGAAACAAACAGAATACACTCGTTCAACGACGATGCTCGACAAATATTTAAAAGAAGAGAATCAACTTCAAACACAACTTGAATTGCTCAGAACGCGTTCCACACAGCTTGATAAAGAAAAAAACCAAGCGTTGGATGCGATGAATGATATGTATCGACGTTTAATTGATAATCCATCGCTAGACATTACCTCTGCACAGTCGCGTTATCAAAAAGCCGTTGTTGATCAAGAACAAAATAAAAATGATATTTCTATGCAATTGGCGGCAATTGCATCCCATCTAAAAGATATTGAGCAAATTCGCGCTGATAAACATGCACTTCAAAACACTATTGAAAGCTTAAAAGTGCAATATACCACGGCGCGTGTAGAGCGATTACGCAATGAGTTTACCCGAGAGGGTACGCTTGAAGTTGACCATACCATTAACTGTAAGCGCACTGAAACACTGGCGGCATGTGAGCAGAGCGGTCAGCAAATAGGGCTGAAAAAGGCAACTAAACGTTTTTTAGATCAAATATTTGAAAATCTTACAGAAAAACGTCTTGTTGAACCTAAGCGAGACATGGCAGGGGCACAAGTACAAATTTTAAGTAGTCACGTGATTAAGAGCGCATTTAGCGGGCAAGGTGATTACAACGTCAATTTAAGCGTTACTATGCGCGGAGATGTAAACAGCAGTCGTTTATGTCACTTACTTAGTGTGAATAATAGTTTTTGTTTAGAGTATGGTACCCCGCTGGCAAATACTTATCAGCCAGCTTATAGCACTACTTTCTCTGATAGTCAGTTAACATTCAGCGATAATGGGGATAATAAAGCCGCTGCCGTTGTCGCTAAAACAGTTAATAAAAAGCCTAAAGTGGTCGCTGAGAACAAGAAAGATCAATTAGTTCAGTTAACCTTACGCTCTAATGTACACGGCGATGAAGTATTTATTAATGATATTCGAGTAGGTTCTACTCGTTTGGTGACGAACTTACCACGTGGTTTGCATAAATTAGAAATACGCAAAGAGGGTTACATCCCTTATAAAGCGCGAATTGACTTAAAGAAAACGCGAACGCTTTTTGCTCAGTTGGAAAAAAAGTCAGAGTCGATTGCTGCACCGACTAAAAAGCGAGAGCAAATAATACAAGCAGATTGCCCAAAAGGAATGGAAGTTGATACACGCCCACCTATGGTGGACCCATCAGCAGTGATGATCCCCGTTGGCAAATTTAAAATGGGTGATATAAACGGCAATGGGCTTGAAAATGAACGCCCCGTGGTTGAAAAAACGATTAGTGAATCTTTTGCTATGCAGAGCAAAGAAGTGACTGTTGGCGCATTTGAAGCGTTTGTAAACGAAACGCAATATAAAACCGAAGCTGAAAAAGGCAAAGGTTGCGCATATTACCTCAACGGCGAACCTGTTTGGGAAGCAAGCTTAAATTGGCGTGCTCCAGGATTTGAGCAAACCAATGAGTTTCCTGCTGTGTGTTTGACAAAAAATGATGCTATTGCTTACGCTGAATGGTTTTCTGATAAAACAGCGCAAACGTATCGTTTACCTACTGAGGTTGAGTGGGAATATGCGGCGCGTGCAGGCACTGAGACAGAGTACCCATGGGGTAACGAAATTGGTAAAAACCTAGCTAACTGTGGTTGGTGTGGTAGCGAGTGGTCGAATAAACGCACGGCTCCGGTAGGGTCTTTCTCTGCAAATGCATTTGGCTTATACGATACTGTAGGCAATGTATGGGAATGGACTAGTAGCACAGGGAATAAAAAAGATGCCGTTGTTCGCGGAGGTGCATGGAATTTTGCCCCTAGCCTTGCTCGTGCATCAACGCGTTTAATTTTAGCGCCAGATTTTAGAGCTAATTATATTGGCTTTCGCTTAATGAGCGAACGATAATATTTAATGGGGAAGCGGTGCTTCCTCTTTTTAATGATTAAAAAGACGGCTGCGCTTTACATTGCTCATTGTGTTGAGAATGTTAAAGTAAGCGCAACTACAATAAGAACGAATTTCAAAGGTCATCCAGCCTCATGTTTAAAAAACTCCGTGGTATTTTTTCAAACGATCTATCGATCGATTTAGGTACAGCCAACACACTAATTTATGTAAAAGAAGAAGGTATTGTATTAAACGAACCTTCAGTTGTTGCTATTCGTCAAGAGCGTGCTGGTGGACCTAAAAGTGTTGCATCTGTAGGTACAGAAGCTAAGCAAATGTTGGGCCGTACGCCTGGTAATATTAAAGCTATACGTCCAATGAAAGACGGTGTGATCGCTGATTTTTATGTTACTGAAAAAATGTTACAGCACTTCATCAAACAAGTGCACAATAATAATTTTATGCGCCCAAGCCCACGCGTGCTTATTTGTGTGCCATGTGGTGCTACGCAAGTTGAAAAGCGTGCAATTCGTGAATCAGCAATGGGTGCAGGTGCTCGCGAAGTCTACTTAATCGAAGAGCCAATGGCAGCTGCAATTGGTGCCGGTTTACCGGTGTCTGAAGCAACGGGTTCTATGGTGGTTGATATTGGTGGCGGTACAACAGAAGTCGCTATTATTTCACTTAATGGTGTTGTGTATTCATCTTCAGTACGCATTGGTGGTGATAAGTTCGATGAAGCCATTATTAATTATGTACGTCGTAACTTTGGTAGCTTAATCGGTGAAGCCACCGCTGAGAATATTAAACACCAAATTGGATCGGCATTTAAAACAGACGAGCCAGTAGAGATAGAAGTGCGTGGTCGTAACCTTGCAGAAGGCGTACCTCGTTCATTTACGCTTAACTCGCATGAAATCTTAGAAGCATTACAAGAGCCACTAATGGGGATTGTAAGCGCTGTCATGGTGGCGCTTGAGCAGTCTCCACCTGAGCTGGCATCTGATATTTCAGCGCATGGTATGGTGTTAACTGGCGGCGGCGCATTACTTAAGGATTTAGATCGCCTGCTAATGGAAGAAACGGGCATTCCAGTGGTTGTTGCTGATGATCCACTTACGTGTGTTGCACGTGGCGGCGGCAAGGCCCTTGAAATGATTGATGTGCACGGTGGTGACGTTTTTAGTTACGATTAATGAAATCAATGTTTGAAAAAACGGTTTCTTTGCAACTGCGACTTTTTGTCGCAGTGCTTTTGAGTATCGTATTGATCCTTGGAGACAAGTACACGCAAGGTGGCGAGAACATTCGTACTAGTTTGAATACGTTGGTCAGTCCACTTATTTATGTTGCTAACCTACCTTACGAAGTATTTAGCTTTAGCGCCAAAAGTTTGCATACCCGTGAGCAGTTACTAACCGAAAACGAAGCACTCAAAAAGAAGCAAGTATTGCAAAGTGAGCAAATCCAGCAGTATGAGTTTTTAGCAAAAGAGAATCAAAAACTTCGTGCATTACTTGGCTCTTCCTCTAAACACACCAATCGTAAAATTATTGCTCAAGTACTTTCTGTTCATTCAAATCCTTATAGTCACCAAGTGGTGATAAATCGGGGAACCACCGATGGTTTAAGCGAAAGCCAAGCGGTGATTGATGATATGGGGTTAGTCGGGCAGTTGACTAAAGTTGGTTCAACAACCTCGCGGGTGCTGTTAATTACAGATACCACCCATGCAACACCGGTGCGTATATTACGAAACGATGTGCGCACAGTGGTTGAAGGTATCGGTAAAATTAACGTGCTAAAGCTATCACATGTGCCGCATAGCTTAGATGTGCGTATTGGTGATGTGCTGGTGACATCTGGCCTAGGAGGTACCTTTCCTGAAGGTTATCCGGTAGCGGTGATCACCGAAATAACTCGTGATGAAGGCCAACCTTTTGCGCAAGTATTTGCTGAGCCGATAGCTCAATTAGATCGAATTCGGTTATTAGTGGTGTTATGGCTAAATCAGCAGGAGTTGATGGGTGATGATTAACCGTCATATGCTTTTAATCGCATTAAGTATTTTCTTTGCATTAGTAATGGCGCTAATGCCGTTACCTTTTTCACTTGAACCATTTCGTCCTGATTGGGTGCTATTGGTGCTTATGTACTGGTCTTTAGCTTTACCGCATAGACTAAATATAGGGACTGCTTGGGTTGTTGGGTTATTAATTGACTTAGCAACAGGCTCCTCATTGGGTGTTAATTCCTTAACTTATTCAGTGTGTATTTTTGTTACTGCAAGTAACTTCCAAAAAATTCGCAATTTTTCATTGTGGCAACAAAGCCTACTTATAGGCTTGTTCTTAACGCTTTACCACTTAATGCAGTTTTGGTTAAATCACTTTTTACTTGGCGTTTATTTTAGCCCACATTACTTATGGCCTGTATTAACAGGCATGTTGAGCTGGATATGGGTATTTTTATTACTTCGAAAATACCGTAGACATTTTAGGATCAGATAATGACTTGCGCAGTATATTTAGCCTCCGCGTCTCCCCGTCGTAAAGAGCTTCTAACCCAATTGGGTATTGAATTTTCACAGTTTAGTGTTGATGCCGATGAAAGTCAGCTTGCTAATGAGCTCCCGCATGACTATGTAGAGCGTTTAGCGCGTTTAAAGGCGCAAATGGGCGTAGAGCAAGGTTATACTGACCGGCCAGTGCTAGGTAGTGATACTGTGGTGGTGATGGATAACCAATCATTATGTAAGCCTCGAGATAAAGACGATTTTACTCAAACCTTAAAGCGCTTATCAGGGAACACGCACCAAGTGTTAACTGCCATCGCTTTTGCTACATCAGATAAAGTACTCAGTTGTGTGGTCAGTACAGATGTCACCTTTAAAACGCTCAGTGATGAAGAAATACATGCTTATTGGCAAACGGGCGAGCCTCAAGATAAAGCCGGTGGTTACGGTATCCAAGGGGTAGGTGGGCGCTTTGTAACGCATATTTCGGGTAGCTATTTTGCCGTTGTCGGCTTACCTTTATATGAGACAGAACAATTATTAAATACATTCTTAAGAGGGTAGCATGAGTACAGAACTACTGATCAATGTCACGCCAAGTGAAAGTCGCGTTGCCCTAATCGAAAACGGTGTATTACAAGAAATTCAGCTAGAACGTATTGGTAACTTAGGTATCGTGGGTAATATTTACTTAGGTAAAATAAGCCGCGTGTTACCAGGTATGCAAGCCGCTTTTGTTGATATAGGCCTAGAGAAAGCCGCCTTTTTACACGCTTCAGATATCGTTAATAGTGCCTCTATTGTTGAGGGCGTTGACGACGAGCCGATTAAAAAAGTCCAAGATATTCGTGAACTGGTTCGCCAAGGTCAGTACATTATGGTGCAAGTGGTTAAAGACCCTTTGGGTAGCAAAGGGGCACGTTTAACCACTGATATCACGATACCTTCACGGTATTTAGTGTTTATGCCTGATGCGACACATGTTGGGGTGAGTCAGCGTATCGAAACGGAAGAAGAGCGTGCAAGGCTGAAAAAAATTGTAGCCGAATACGGCGATGAAAACGGTAGTTTTATTGTCAGAACAGCTGCTGAAGGCGCAAGTGAAGCGGAGCTGAGACACGATGCAGCTTTTTTAAAAAAGCTCTGGGATAAAATCGTCTCTAGACGCAGAAAAACAAGCAAAGCCAGTATCTTGCATGAAGATCTTACACTTGCCTTTAGAACGTTACGTGATTACGTAGGTGAAGATATGGAGCGCATCCGTGTTGACTCTAAGCTTACCTACCAAGAGCTTAAGCTGTTTACTGAAGAGTTTGTGCCTTTGTTATCACAAGTGCTTGAGTATTACCCAGGTGAGCGCCCCATTTTTGATTTATTTGATGTAGAAAGTGAAATTCAAAAAGCACTGCATCGTAAAGTTACTTTAAAATCGGGTGGTTATTTGATCATAGATCAAACTGAAGCGATGACCACTGTTGATGTAAATACAGGCGCTTTTGTTGGTCACCGTAACCTTGAAGAAACTATTTTTAATACCAATGTTGAAGCAACCTCAGCTATTGCCCGTCAACTAAGGCTACGCAATTTGGGCGGTATTATTATTATCGACTTTATTGATATGGTAAGCGATGAGCATAAACGCCGTGTAATGCACTCATTAGAATCTGCGCTCGCTAAAGATCGTGCTAAAGCCAATATTAATGGTTTATCGGCATTGGGGCTGGTTGAAATGACCCGCAAGCGAACTCGCGAAAGTTTAGAGCATATACTGTGTGATGTATGTCCTGCATGTTCAGGGCGAGGCTCTCAAAAAACGGTTGAGACCGTATGCTATGAAATCCTTCGTGAGATAGTACGTGTTAACCGCGCTTATGCAGCTGATAAGTTTGTAGTTTATGCATCTCCTGCAGTATGTGAAGCGCTATTAAATGACGAATATCATAACCTTGCAGAGTTAGAGTTATTTATTGGTAAGCAAGTTAATATTCAAACAGAGAGCTTATACAGCCAAGAGCAGTTTGATGTGGTAATGATGTAATGAAATTTAAAGCGGCCTGTTTCTTTTGTGTGCGCAAATTATGGCAAATAAGTGCTGTAATTTTGGTGCTACTGGCCGTCATTGTTTCTATTTTAAAATACACCTTACCCTACGCAAATGACTATAAAGGCGAGATAGAAAATTATCTTGATAGCAAGTTTGATATTAGCCTATCGATAGGCGCTATATCGGCAAGTTGGCAAGGTAATGGCCCAGCCTTAGTACTCGAAGAATTATCATTTAAAGACAACCAAACAGCCCCTATCTCTTTAACCATAGCTAAAACCAGTTTAGAGCTAAACCTTTGGGAAAGTTTAAAGTCGCTGCAGCTTAAATCAAATTACTTTGTGATCAATGGCTTTCATACCAAGGTTAATGTCGCTAATTTATTTGCTGGTAATCAAGATGAAGTTTCATTTGAGCAAAAAGAACTAATAGAAGGACTGTTTTTAGGCGAAACCGGTCACTTTGCAATAGAAAACTCCAGCATCAGCTTTGTACTAGAAGATAACAAAGAACGTAAACTGTTATTAGAAAACATTGTATGGCAAAACCAAGATAAACAGCATCTTGGTAGCGGTAGCCTAGCGTTACCGGGTATTTCTGTGGGTAATTTTGATGCCCGTATTGCGCTCAAAGGTGAAACCTTAGAGCAAATGGTGGGCGATTTATATGTGCAGGCTAATCAGGTTGATGTGTCAAATTGGTTAGCCCAGTACATTAATACTCAAAAGCAGCAACTGCATAGTGATTTAAATTTACAAGCATGGCTTAGGCTAGAGCAAGGCTTAGTAAGTGACGTAAAAGTACAGTGGTTACCGAGTGCGGTAAATTGGCAACTCAATGAGCAAACACAAAAAGTCAGCCTAAGTGAAGGGGGATTTCATTTATACCCTGAGCAAAATAGCTGGCGGTTAAAAAGTACCGGCCTAGCGTTTAGTACCAACGAGATAACGTGGCCTAGCCTCGAATTTGAAGCTTTATTAGGCAAGCAAAATAAAATATGGCTACAACAACTCGATTTAGCCCTATTAAATGATTTAGCAGAATTAACTAATTTTACTGACTTAACCCCTTTCTTAGCTCGCCAACCCAGTGGTGAAATAAAAAACGCGTACCTAGAGTTTGCCGATGCAAAGCAATGGCAACTATGGTTTGAAGCCGATGAAATTAGCTGGCAAGAGAAAAACGCCGTACCCGCCGCTCAATCTTTAAGGGTTGATGGATTAGTTAATCAGCAATATGGGCGGATCACTATTTTTGGTGAAAACAGCCATTTAATTACAGGTGCTAGTTTTAGTAATAATATTGACTATAACCAGCTAAACATCGAATTAGATTTAGCTAAGCGCTCAGGCGATTGGCATATTAGCAGTGATAACCTGTGGCTTGATAACAATGAAGTGACCTTAAGCGCACAGATGCAATTAAGTTTAGGTAAAACGCCTCGCTTAGATTTATATGCCGAAGCATTTGCCCCCGATGCTAGTATTGCTGGCCATTATTTTCCCTTAACGTTAATGAGCCCTGAGTTAGTTAGTTATTTAAATGGCGCAATAAAATCAGGTGAAGTAACAAATGCTCAGGTGTTATTTTCTGGTCCATTATCAGGCTTTCCATTTGACGATGGTTCTGGGCAGTTTGATGTTTTAGCGCAAATAGATAATGCTACCTATCAATTCGATCCGGCTTGGCCAGCAGTCACAAATGCCAGTGTAAAGCTGCATTTTGCAAATCAGCGAATGGATATTTATAGCCAGCAAGGCCAACTGGTAAACCTTGACGTTGGCAGTAGTGTGCATGTGAGTATTGATGACTTAATGGGCGATGCGCCATTGGTGGTTAGTATTGATAAGCAAGCTGAGCTTGAAAAAATGCACGATTTTTTTGCCGCCACGCCTTTAGCAAATCCATTAGCTGATATTTTTAATGTTGTGCAAGGACAGGGGCTTGCCAGCGCAAATATTGAATTGCTAATCGGTTCACAATTTGAGGGCGGAGCGAGTGTAACTGGTAAGGTTAATTTACTCGACGCACCTCTTTATATTTCTGCTCCCGGTATTTCGCTTGAGCATTTAAAGGGTGAACTTAGCTTTAATAATCAACAAATAAACCTCACCGATGCTACGGCTACATGGCTTGGTATGCCATTAACGATTAACTACACTAGTGACGCAAACGCAGAGGATTATCGCGCTAATATAAATATAAATGCTCAGCTTGATGCGCAAACACTCATAAACCATGGTCAAGGCATTTTAGATGGTTACTTAAGCGGGCAAAGTGACGTTGATATTGCTTTAGAGCTTAATTTTACCGAGCAAGGGTTTAACTATCGTGCCGAAGTTGAATCGCCACTTATT
This sequence comes from Pseudoalteromonas sp. G5_S1_54_S4, assembly GCF_054968565.1. NCBI lineage: Bacteria > Pseudomonadati > Pseudomonadota > Gammaproteobacteria > Alteromonadales > Pseudoalteromonadaceae > Pseudoalteromonas > Pseudoalteromonas sp. G5_S1_54_S4. The sequence goes on from NZ_JBQKUL010000005.1 coordinate 103,248, forward strand.
GGCTTAAATAGTTCCTTGCCAGGAGTATATACAAAAAGCAGTGAGCAAATTTGGCCTCTGAGTGCGGTTATTCAAGGTGATGATATCTCTAATCTGATCACTGCAAATATTAATGAGTTATTTTATTTCAATGCCATTCTAGACAATACTCAATCGCAGTTTACCAACGCTCATTTTATCATCGGTGAAAAAGACTTAGGGCTTAACTCACAAAATTTAGCGGTGAGTATTAATTTAGTGCAGAGTGAGTTATTACCTTGGATTGATTTAATTGATCAAATTATTAATGTAGCTAAAGCGCAGCCTGAGAGTGCCTCGCCGGGCGTGATGCCGCCTTTACATGAAGTGGTTGCGAATATTAACTCTTTTAACGTGAGTGGCATGCAGTTTAATGATTTTGATATGCGTTTATCGCCCCTAAATAATAATTTGCAATTAAAGCTCAATGCCAAAGAGTTAAGAGCCGAAGTATTTATACCTAGCGGGCAATCAAGTCAGCCGATTCGAATTAATAGCGATTATTTAAGGCTTAATTTTTTAGATACAGAATCAGAGCAACCGAGCGAAAAATCAACCCCTGAACAACTTGCATGGCTTACAAAATTACCGGCTATTGAATTTGAATGTGCCGATTGTAAAGTAAGTCATTATCAGCTTGATAAGGTAAGCGCCTCATTGTTAGGCGATGGTAAAAAGCTGCTTATTTCTGAGCTAGTGGTTGATAAGGGCGATCATATATTACGTACTAAAGGGCAGTGGCAAAATGGCCTAACAGCAATGAGCGGCGAACTTAAAAGTGATGATATTGGCGCTTTATTTAATGAATTTGATATCACCACTACTATTAAAGACTCAAACGCCAATCTAAATTATCAACTAAATTGGCAAGCGGCACCTTATAACTTAGACATTGCTAGTTTAGACGGTGAAATTAGTTGGGATTTAGGCGAAGGCCATTTAACTGAGGTGAGTGATGGAGGCGCACGGGTATTTTCATTACTGAGCCTTGATTCATTAATGCGTAAGCTAAAACTTGATTTTAGAGATGTATTTTCTAAAGGTTTTTTCTATAACAGCATGCAAGGCACCATGCAGATAGATAAGGGCATTGCCTATACCCAAGATACTAAAATGGATGGGGTGCCTGCCGATCTCTCTATAAAAGGGTATGCAAATTTAAATACTCTCGAAATTGACTACGACTTAGCCGTGGCACCACAAGTAACCTCGAGCATTCCGGTGATTGTGGCTTGGATGGTTAATCCAGTAACGGGGCTTGCAGCTTTAGCAATTGATAAAGTGATTCATTCTGCCCGAGTGATCTCAGAGATCAACTTTAAAGTAACAGGCAAAATGAACGATCCTCAGGTACAAGAGTTAGATCGTAAGAGTCGAGAGGTGACTTTACCGCAAGCAGCACAAAGTCAGCCACAAGCATCCTCAGAGTTAAAACTTAAAGATGCCGAGGTTAGCGCCACACAATGAATAAACAACACATAAACTCATCTCCTGCGATTATCGCATTGCAAATGTGCTCTGGCTTAAACCCTGATGATAACATTGCACTTTTAAAGCAAGCATTAGCTGCTCTGCCAAACACGCGACCTTTGTTAGTATGTTTACCTGAAGCGTTTTTAGTGTTTAGTAAACACGCAGGTGATACGTTGTTAGTGTCTCAACGTATTGAACAATATAAACAGCAAATCAGTGAATTGTGCCGTAAACACAACATTTGGTTAAACGCTGGCACGTTACCAGAGCCATATAACCAGCATAAGTATTACGCCGCCTCTCATTTATTTAATAATCAAGGCAATATTGTTGCAAGCTATAACAAAATACACTTGTTTGATGTTGAGGTAGATGACCAGACTGGCAGCTACCGAGAATCCGATTTTACTCAAGCCGGCGATGAGGTTGTGGTCGTTGATTCGCCCTTTGGTAAAATTGGTTTAACAGTGTGTTATGATTTGCGTTTTGCTGGTTTATTTAATGCCTTAGTTCGCAAAGGCGCCGAAATTATATTAGTACCCAGTGCGTTTACTGTTCCAACAGGTAAAGCGCATTGGCAGCCGCTACTTGCAGCACGAGCAATAAAAACACAGTGCTATGTTATTGCTGCAGCGCAATATGGAACACATGAAAACGGTAGACAAACTTATGGTCACAGCCTGATGTTATCGCCCTGGGGTGAAACATTAAGTGAAAAACCAACAGGGCTTGGTTTTATTAGTTGTACCGTAGATTTGAACCAGTTACACAAAATTAGACGAGATATGCCGCTGCAATCTCACCAACGATTTAGAGAGCCATTATTATGAATTCGGTTGAACAGCATTTATTACACGACAGCCAGCTAAATCGAGAAGAACTCGAAAAAACATTAGCTTATATTCACCAGCACAAAGTTGATTATGCCGACCTTTATTTTCAATCGAGTCATCATGAGTCTTGGGTATTAGAAGACGGCCTTGTTAAAGAAGGGTCTTATAACGTTGAACGTGGTGTTGGCGTACGGGCTGTTAGTGGTGACAAAACTGGTTTTTCGTATTCAGACGCAATTAATTTAGAAGCGCTAAATAAGGCCGCAACTGCTGCACGTAGTATTGCCGATGCAGGTGAAGATAAAGCGGTTAAAGTATTTAGTGACGTGGCTGCTAAAGAGCAGTACGCGCCACATCAACCAATTTCTAGCATGAGCGATACCGATAAGGTTAATTTGTTACGTGAGCTTGAAAACTATATTCGCGAATTAGCCCCAGATGCTGAGCAAGTCATTAGCTCAATGTCTGCGGTATACGAAGAAGTATTAATTGCAGCTAGCGATGGCACCTTTGCTACCGATATTCGCCCACTGATCCGTTTAAACTGCTCTGTATTGCTAGAGAAAAATGGTCGCCGTGAACGTGGCGGTGCTGGTGGCGGTGCGCGCCTAGATTATGGTTACTTTAAAGAGCTGGTTGATGGTAAGCCGCGTTGGATGGGTTTTGCAGAAGAAGCCGTTCGTCAAGCTAAAGTAAACTTAGAAGCTATTGATGCCCCTGCAGGTACTATGGAAGTGGTATTAGGTAATGGCTGGCCAGGTGTGTTGTTACACGAAGCGGTAGGCCATGGCCTCGAGGGTGACTTTAACCGTAAAGGCGCGTCTGCGTTTAGCGGTAAAGTAGGGCAAAAAGTTGCTTCAGAGCTATGTACTGTGGTTGATGATGGCACTATGGCCGATCGCCGTGGTTCACTTAATGTGGATGACGAAGGTACGCCTGCAGCCTATAACGTACTTATCGAAAACGGTATTTTAAAAGGCTATATGCAAGATAAAATGAACGCGCGTTTGATGGGGGTAAACCCAACAGGTAACGCACGTCGTGAGTCATACGCGCATTTACCAATGCCACGTATGACCAACACTTACATGTTAGGTGGAGAGCACAGCCAAGCTGATATTATCAGCACGGTTAAAAAAGGCGTGTTTGCCCCTAATTTTGGTGGCGGCCAAGTGGATATCACCTCAGGTAAGTTTGTGTTTAGTGCCTCAGAAGCTTACTTAATTGAAAATGGTAAAATTACTCAGCCAATTAAAGGGGCAACATTAATTGGTAATGGTCCTGAGGTTATGCAACAAATTTCTATGGTAGGTAATGATTTAGCGCTTGATAAAGGTGTAGGTGTTTGTGGTAAAGACGGTCAAAGTGTACCAGTAGGCGTAGGCCAGCCAAGTTTGAAAATTGATCAGTTAACGGTAGGTGGTACCGCTTAATTTTATTAAAAAGTCGTTAAAAAAACCGCGTTTCTACGCGGTTTTTTATTTTAAGAATTAAAGCTCAAAGGGAGCAACACCGACAGCTTGCATTTGATAACCCACTTGGGCTATTTCGCCAGACCAAGTTTGCGTTTTAATAATACCCGTTACAACAATCGCATCGTATAAGCTATCGATAGGGACACCGCCTTTAATGGTCACATGAACCAGCTGATTTGGCGGCGGCGGGGGCACATGAATACAGGCACCAAAGTAAGGGACTAATAAAAACTCGGTGATAAGTTCGCTATCGCCTTCAAGAGGTACAACAAAACCAGGTAAGCTAACAGACTGCCCATCAAGTGCTTTAACAACTGGCGCGTCTAAATCAGGTTGCACCCAGTTTTGTTCACTGCCTTCGTGATTAGCTTGTGCTTGAGTATCTATTTGTACATGGCCCTCGGGTATGAGGTCTTCCCAAAAAATTTCCTTGGGTGGATTTGCAATGCTAGCAAAGCTAATTAGCACTGCGCTTAATAGCATTAAAGAGTGTGTAGTTACTTTAAACAACGTCATGATCATCCTAAAGTTTATATTTTTATACTCATACCATCACTGAGAGAATAAAAGTAAGCGCGTGTAGCGGGGATCAAGCCAATAATAAATCCCGCAGCCATAATAACGCCAATCAAAGTGAGTTCATAGTCAGAGAGCATGCTGATATTAATACTCACTCCAGCTTGGCTTTGTAAGTAACCCGCGGTTGTACCCATAAGCGCATAAAATAGAGTGCAACCTACTAAGCAACCTAAAAAGGTGGTAAGCAGTGATTCCATACTGATCAGCGAAAATAATTGCCAAGGGCGGGCACCCACAGAACGCAGTATTGCCAGTTCTCTGCGGCGTTGATTAAGGTTAGAAAGTAATGTGGTTAACATACCGAGCAAGCTAATAATGACCACCACAAATGAAAATAACAGCAGTATTTTTTCTATTATTGCCAGCATTTCCCAAAGCTCTTTTAAAGTGACTGTGGGCATAATGGCTAATAGAGGCTCTTGTTTATATTGGTTAATGTTACGCCTAATTTGTAGCGTATAAAGCGGTGAGTCGAAGCCCATTAAAAAGGCGGTAATTTGTTTTGGGTGCCCAATTAATGCATGGCTCGAGTGATCATGATGATCGTCATGATCATGATGGCCGCCACCATGGATCAGCTCAATTGCCGCCAGTGGCACATGCAAGGTTTTATCCACCGGGGTACCGGTAGGCTTTAAGATACCAGCCACTTTAAAAGGGTTATCATCATGATGATGAAAGCTAGTATTGCCCATGCCATGAGAAATCACAATTTCATCACCAATTTTATAGGCCAGTTTACTTGCAACCTCACTACCTATAACAACTTCATTGATGCTAGAAAAAGCCTGTCCTTGTTCAAATGCTAAGGGCTGTTTTTTAGCAAATCGATAGTGCTTAAAATAATCGAGTGTGGTGCCTAAGACAGCTTGACCTTTATGGCTATCGCCAAGGCTGATAGGAATGCTCCACTTAACCCCGCGCTGTTTTGTTATGTATTGATAGCTTTGCCAACTCACCCCATTGTTAGTATGGCCAATTCTAAATACCGAGGACAGTAGTAATTGAATATCGCCAGTGCGTGCGCCAACAATTAAATCGGTACCCGAAATGGTATTACTAAAACTACTTTTAGCATCTACGCGAACTCGCTCAATACTGAGTAATAACATGACGCTAATCGCAATAGTGAGCAATGTCAGTAATACGCTGGCACGTCTATTGAGCAAACTTTTATAGGCAAGTTTAAATAAAATCATACATCACCTTGTAAACTTACTAAGTCGATTGTGCGGCTAAAGAGTGGCTTTAATGTTTCATCGTGACTGACAAAAACAAGCGTGCTGTTACTTTTTTTTGCTTGTTCAAATAGCAGCTTAATAAAGCTTTCACGATTTTGCGTATCAAGTGCTGAAGTAGGCTCATCGGCAATGATAAGTTCAGGGCTGCCTATAAATGCCCGCGCTGCAGCAACTCGCTGTTGTTGCCCAATACTCAAAGTGGCAACATTTTGATTATGAAAGTGCGGCTCTAACCCCAGTGCATTGAGTAATCTGGCTGCTTCACTCTCTAAATTATCGGCTTGGCTGAGCACGTGTTGCTGACGCTTTTTCGAAAATTGGCACCCTAAACACACGTTTTCTAATGGGGTTAAATAAGGAAGTAAATTAAAGTTTTGGAAAATATAGCCAATATGATCCGCTCTAAATACATCGCGCTGTGCGTTGGTGAGCGCACTTAGGTTTTGGTTTAAAACACAAAGTTGGCCGCTAGTGGTTACATTAATGCCTGCCAGTAGCGCTAGTAAGGTAGATTTACCACTGCCGCTTGGACCATGTAAAAAAACATGTTCCCCGTCATTAATCATAAGCTGCTTAATAGCGAGAGTCGGGGTGACTGCGCTTTTTTGCCATTTGAAAGAGACATTCTCAAGGTTGATCATAACGGCTTACCAACTCCAATAGTTAAGTCTTTTGCGCATTTTAAATTGTCTAATAAAATTAAGCGGTTTAGCTTTGAGCTTTTCATCACTATGCAACAGTTCATTGGTTGCGCAAAGTACTCGTTGGCTTGACTTACCATCTGTGTATGGGTGTAACTCTTGGCAAAAAGCTTCAATATTATCTACAAGTTCTTTTGGGTAAGTTAGTGCGTAGTCTATTGCAGCTTCAACGTTATTTTTATCCGTAATATCAAGTAAGTGTTTTTCAGGTGCTTTATTGCAAAACGTTACAACTGGTTTTCGTTGTACCAAAAACATCAGTAATATGGATGAAGTGTCGCACAGCATTACATCAGCAGATTGTAATAAAGGAATAACATTGTCTGTTTCAACAAAGGTTAGATTGTCATTACTTAACGCTTTGTATTTATCAACCCACTCTTGTGCCATTTTAGGATGAAACTGAACTAAGAGTCGCCATTTACCGCTTTCACTAAAGTGTTTTATTTGTTCATAAAGTTTAGGTGCAAGAGATAAGCGTTTTGAGAATGTAGAGCAGATCAATACTGTTGGGCGAGAGTCTGTTTCATCAATGTGGCTAGGCTTTGAGTTACCGTTAAAAAATTGATCTAGGGGAGGCCAACCTGTTTCTACTACCTTAAAATAACCCAATTTTTTTTGTAACGCCGTAAATGGAGCCGTTGTATTTGGGCCTTGTGTACAATATAAATCAAAGCAGCCCCGCACTTTAAAGTGATCGTTTTGGCCTTTTTTATTTAGCTTTCCAGCATCAAAGCCGTGAAAAACAGCCACTTTCTTTCCGGGAAAAAATGTAGGGATAGAGTTCGCTGGTGCAAAGGTTGCGTCAGGCGCCCATTGATTTATTTCATGAATAGAATTTAGTGTTTTTTCATCACTTTTCAAAAAGTCAGGATTAACATTATCACCCTCTAAGAACCATTTAACTACCCCTCCTTGAGCTAATATTTCTGCTTGCAAAGGCCTTAAAATAGCATAGGAATAATTTTGAGAAATATACATTAAATATTTCTTATTCTTAGTGGCAGTTAAATAGTTCAAGCTAGCTCCTTAGGGCAAGTAATCATGCAAGTTTACCCCAATGCGCCAGCTAGATAAATATACTGAGATGATTTGTTTTTAGCCTAAGATTGAGCTTTGTGGTTGGCTAGATTATTATAGAGCGCCTAACCCCAATTCCATACTTTGCTCTTTGAGCATGCCAAACCCCGGAGATAGCATGACTAGCTATAAAGTTTTAGACGTAAACGATGACTTACCCATTCGTACCAAAGGTAAAGTACATAGTGGCAAAGTGCGTTCAGTTTATTGGTTAACCGATGCAGATAGCAAACGCTTAATAAATGAAAAAGGCTATAGCGTTCCTGCCGATACTGAATTAGCCATTATGGTTATTTCTGACAGAATTTCTGCTTTTGATTGTATATGGCAAGGTGAAAATGGCCTAAATGGCGTTCCTGGTAAAGGGATTGCATTAAACTCAGTGGCTGCTCATTGGTTTAACATGTTTAATGAAGCCGGTTTGGCGGGTAATCATATTGTTGATATTCCTCATCCATACGTATGGATTGTTCGTAAAGCCAGTACAGTTAAAGTTGAAGCGATTGCTCGTCAATATATTACCGGCAGTATGTGGCGCGACTACGCTAAAGGCGAAAGACACTTTTGTGGTTTGCAACTTCCCGAAGGCTTAAAAGCGAATCAAAAGCTTGAGCAAGTACTTATAACTCCCTCTACTAAGGGTATTATAGAAGGGGTTGCTGATATTCCTGCCGTTGATGATGTAAACATCACTCGTGAAAATATTACAAACAACTTAGATGTTTTTAATTTTAAATCGGCTGACGATGTCACCAAATACGAAAAATTATTGGTTGAAGGGTTCGAGTTAATCAGTAGTGAGTTAGCTAAGCTAGGGCAAATTTTTGTTGATACCAAATTTGAATTTGGTTATGTAGAAGATTTAAATGGTGCGCAGCAACTTATTTATATTGATGAAGTAGGGACACCCGATTCATCGCGTATTTGGGATGAAGCATCTTATAGAGATGGCAAGATTGTTGAAAACTCAAAAGAAGGTTTCCGTCAGCTGTTAATTAATAACGTACCAGAGAGTGATGTGTTATTAAATAAAGACCGTATGGCTGAGCGTGAGCAGTTAGCAAAAGATTATATTTTACCTGAGTCAGTAATGCTTGAAGTGTCTGACACTTATGTGGGCATCGCGAGCAAAATTATTGGTAAAGAGATTATTATACCTAATGATCCGCGCCAAGAAGTGATTGCTATTTTAGATGCTGATTACGGTTTAATCGTTAAATAACGTAGTAAGTAGACAGATATTGCAAAGCTCATTTTAACTAATGAAAAAGTATGTATTTTAAGTAACTGAGCTATAATTCTTGCAATTAGTGCTCGTCTCTAATTAACTTAACCTATGGTGAATTTTTGGGTGTGGTTATGTTAGAGCGAGCATGGCAAGTTATTGCAAAACGTCGTTATTTATTAGTACTGGGTGTATTGTTTAGTGTATCGGCTTTTGGTAATACCATTAATTTGGTTATTAAAGATCAGCATGACCAAGTATTGCCTAATGCTGTCGTAGAAATAAATCATTTACCTTCTTCAAAAACTTCGGGCAATTTACCCACAGCGGTAATGGATCAAGTTGATAAACAGTTTTCTCCAGAGTTGCTTATTGTGCACCAAGGTCAGTACGTCGACTTTCCAAATAGCGATAATATTCGCCACCATGTTTATTCTTTTTCAAAAGCTAAACCTTTTCAATTAAAGCTCTATTCTGGCCAGCCAGAAGAACCTATTAAGTTTGATAATCAAGGTGTTGTTGTTCTAGGCTGCAATATTCATGACTCCATGGTGGGCTATATATATGTCGCTAACAGTAGTCATGTGTATACCAGTAACGAGCAAGGCCAGATAAAGCTGCAAGTAGACACTTTTCCTGTGCAAGCCAGTGTTTGGCATTCACTGCAAACAGCTCCCTTGGATAATAAAAAACAGTTTAATATAGAATCAACCAGCCCGTTATCAATAACTATAAATACATCTACCCCTGCACCACGTAATACCTTTGGCAGTCAATTTAGGGAAGGCAATGGCCAATAATTTACGCAGTCGCATTACAACGCTTTGCGTTGGCTTGGTATTACTCACTACCTTGGTTAGTTTACTGAGCTTTTGGTGGTCTACCAGTAAATTTCAGGCAGAAAAAGTGCAACAAAATATAACGGTTGCGCAAAGCGTTTATAAACAATATTTAAAATCAAAAGAGAGCTTATTATTAACAGCCGCAAAGGTGTTAACTGCTGATTTTGGTTTTAAGCAAGCGGTTGCAACTCGTGATGCAGCCACTATTAGCAGTGTGTTATACAACCACAGTCAACGGATCAATGCGGATCTTATGCTGTTGCTCGATTTATCAGGGCGGTTAGTGTCAGCTAATGTTAATGCACAAAATTTTGCCGATAATCTACAACCCTTGATGGATGAGTTATTAAATAATTCTGAGCAATCGAGCTTTGTGGTGTTAAATAACCAGCTGTACCAAGTGATTTTATTGCCCGTTAAAACTCCCAGAACCATAGCTTACAGTTTGGTCGGATTTAAAATAACATCTGCAGTGGCTACTGAGCTAAAAAGCTTAACCGGAATGGAGGTTAGTTTTGTTGCGCAATTAGATGATTTTGCAACAAGCTCGCTAGTATCCCAACCAGATAACTTTCAACCAATAGCGTACTTTACCAATAAAACTACGGCTCGTTTTTTTGCCGAATACTTGACCTATGAAAACGAACAAATAGCTTTACCCTCTTTACAATCGCATCCGATAACCTTACTGCTTAGCGCAGATTTAACCTCGAGTTATCGCGATATTGAGCAATTATTATTAACGCTGATCACACTCGCTGTTTTAACTATGTTATTTGGTGTGATCACCAGTAGTTTGTTAGCAAATAATTTAACGACAGGACTTTCACAGTTAGCGGTTATTGCCAGACAGTTTGCAAAAGGCGACTACCGCTTTAAATTTGAAGGTAAAAAGCAAAGCAGTGAAATAGAAACGCTCGTGAATGCTTTTAATAACATGGGTAATGATATTAATAAGCGTGAGCAGCAAATAAGTTTTCAAGCACATCACGATACTTTAACAGGGTTTTATAACCGTTCAGCCATGTTAGATTTATTAGCTAAGCGGCTCACTAATGATGCGCGGTACACGCTTGTTGCTATTGATATAAAAGGCTTAAGGCATATAAACGATAAGCTTGGTCCACAAGTAGGGGATGGATGTTTAATTGCAGTGGCAAACCGTATTCGCCAATTTTCTGATGAGCTAGGTGGTTTTCATGCTCGAATTGGTGGCGATGAATTCTTAACGGTTTACCCTTGTGCAGAGATTGAGCAGGTAAAATGTGCAGTGGCTGATTTACTCAAGCAATTACAGCTAGCTTACAAGGTTAAAAATTTAAAAATAAGCTTACGTTTTAATGCCGGTATTGTGCAATACCCAGAGCAAGGGACTAAAGCAGACGATTTAATGCGACGTGTACTCATTGCTGTAGATGCAGCTACAACGAGTCAGCAAAGCTTACATTATTATCAAGACGGTGAAGATGAGGCGCATTTAGACCGTTTAATTATGCTTGATGAACTCAAACAAGCAATTGATGATGATAATGGACAATTATTTATGACCTATCAGCCTAAATTGAATATTAAAAGTCAGAAAATTGATAAGGTAGAGTCTCTTATTCGTTGGCAACGAAAAGATGGTGGCTGGGTCTCGCCTGAGGTCTTTATTGATTTAGCCGAGCAGTCAGGGTTAATAGTAGAGCTGACCGCTTGGGTTGTCGAGACTGTGATTGCACAAATAGCCGATTGGTCAAAAAAGGATATTCATTTACAAGCCGCTATTAATGTTTCTGCCCAAGATATTGCTCATTCAGGTTTTCACGCTTCGTTGGTAGCCACCTTAAATAAATACCAAGTAAACCCAAGCTCTGTCACTATTGAACTGACGGAGCGCGATATGATTGAAAATGAAGCCCAAGGTATTAAAGCGTTAGAAGATTTAAAAACTATTGGCGTTAAAATTTCATTGGACGATTATGGCGTAGGGCAAACATCACTAGGACGGTTAAAAATGTTACCTATTGATGAGCTTAAGTTAGATAAATGCTTTATTTTAACTCTGCACGAATCACAAAAAGATCAATACATAGTGCGCTCTTCAATCACACTGGGTCACCAATTGGGGTTTTCTGTTGTGGCTGAAGGGGTAGAAACCGCTGAGTCTTTATCAATGCTTCACGAAATGCAATGCGATCATGCGCAAGGTTACTATTTAAGTCGCCCTTTAAAAGCGCAGCAATTAGAACAATGGTTAGAGGAATATCAGCGTGTACATTAAGTTATTATTCGCCTTGGCACTCTCATTTTGTAGTGCGTTAAGTATGGCTGCTACGGGGAAATTATTAGCAACACCTGGGGTGTCTCAAATTGAAGGCAGTGCAGGGGGCGGATTAGTTCCTTGGGCGCAGCTAGCAGGTTATGCTAGTGAGGACGAATGGGCTGTTAATGGCTTTTGTAGTCGTGCTGATGTAACAGATTACCGCCTAGATGCCTGCGGCATGCAACTAAACCTATTCAATCGTGTTGAGCTCAGTTATGCAGTGCAGCAGTTTGATGTGCCTGCACTCAATACCGAAATAGAGCAGTCAATTTCTGGGGCTAAAATTCGTTTATATGGTGATATAGTATACAGTAAGTGGCCACAGCTAAGTGTGGGCGTACAGCATAAATCACTAGAGGATGGCACAGTAGCAAAGTTAGTTGGCGCAAAAAATACCAGTGGTACAGATGTGTACCTAGCCGCCAGTAAATTACATTTGGGCGCACTTGCTGGGTACAACTGGTTTTGGAATGTGACCACCCGTTACAGTAAAGCCAATCAGCTAGGACTGTTAGGATATGGCGGGGCTAATGAGGGCAGCCATATTTTAGTAGAAGCAAGTAGTGCAGTTTTTGTAAGTCGTGAACTTGCCATTGGTGTTGAATATCGACAAAAAGCCAACAACTTGGGGTTAGGCGAACAAGATTGGCGTGATTTATTTATAGCGTGGATACCAAATAAGCATATGAGTGTGACTGCGGCCTATTTAGATTTAGGGCGAATTGCTGGTGTTGATAATCAAACTGGCTGGTATTTATCGGTTACGGGGTATTGGTAATGAAACTGAGTGTATTTATTTTTTGTTGTTTAAACTTACTTGCAGGGTGTACAACCCAACCCAACACCTCTTTGTATCAACAGCTTGGCGAACAAGCTGGGCTTGAGAGGCTAACTGATAGTTTTATTACACAAATAGGTAATGACAAACAAGTGTTTCATTACTTTGAGCACAGTAATATCAGTCATTTTCGACAAGGGTTTATTAGCCATTTATGTTCGCTGGTGGAGGGCCCTTGTGAATATAAAGGTGACTCTATGGTTGCTATTCATACTGGCATGAATATAAACGAAAAAGACTTCAATCACGTTGTCGATTTATTAATAAATGCAATGAACGAGCAAAATATCCCACATACAGTGCAAAATAAAATTTTAGCTAAAATGGCGCCATTGCGTGGCGAAATTATTAAGATTTAATTTTATAATCAAATGCATACATTTAAAAATATGCTTGGTATTACTCACTTGTAATTTTGGCAAGATCCGCAGTTTTATATCGTCTTTGCATATGAATACTCGATCTATGAATTAAATTTCTGATAAATGTACTGCGGTTTGAGTGCGAACCTGCATTAGCGCTTGTTATTTCACTAATAAAGCTTCGATCTTCGGCAACCGGGTAGGGTTTTATGCCAATCATACTTAGCCCTACTTCTGTGTGAAATTGCATATCGACATCTACGGGTCTAAAAAATGGTTTTCTTTGCAGTAGTTTTTTAGCCCCACTTAATGAAATGATGTAGCCTTGAGTGCCATTTGGTGCTTTTTTATAATTACCGACTGTTAGATTATTTTCTAATGGGGCACTGTCAATAAATGGAAAATTTCTGTTGTCAGATAATTTTATTAAATCCCAGTTTTTCAATTTAATTGCCGCATCAACAACATCTTTAAGCGAAGCCTCAATGAAAAGGTCATCCTCTAATACAACACAAAAAGGCATGTTTTCATTAACCATTTTTTGCCAAAGGCGCATATGACTTACATAGCAACCAATTTCACCTGCAGATAGATTGCGATTGTAACGTTTTTTATTTTTTTTCGGGCAATACCACTTGAGGGTTTCTTCTTCACTAAGGTTTTTGCCAATGGTCGCTTCAAAACGTTCAGCATTTAAGTGTAGGCTGGTAAGTCGCTTTAGGGTTGTTTCCCAACGGTCTTCGCAGCCTTGCATATTGATAATGTAAAAAGGGATTGGCATAATTTTATTTTATTTAGAAACCTCAAAGCAGCTATTTTAGCATTATTATAATTTGTAACCAGTCTAAATTCTGTTTATAAACAGGCTGTAATAATATATAGCTATTTCATTTCCTCAAATTTGGAAAGACGATGAAAAACATGGTCAGTGCACAATGGTTACATGCTCGCTTAGAGCAAGCTAACCTGGTTATTTTTGATGCGGGTATGTTACGTCCCTCAGCTGCGGGGGAGTACTCACCCGTTGCCATGCTACCTAAAGCACAACGGTTTGATATCAAAAAAGAACTCGCAGATCCCTCAAACCCATTGCCTAATACCTTGTGTAGTGCAGAACAATTTATTCAAGTGATGCAAAAAGCGGGAGTGAATCACGATTCACTCGTGGTGATTTATGAAGATGCAGGGTTATTCAGTGCAGCTAGAGCTTGGTGGATGTTTAAAGCCATGGGGTTTGATAACGTAAAAGTCCTCAGTGGCGGTTTAGCCAAGTGGCTTGAACTTGGGCTTCCGGTTGAATCAAACTATACACAAGCATCATTAAAAGGCGATTTTATTGCTCAATACCGGCCTGATTACTTTATTGATAAAAAACAGGTGCTAAGTGCTACTGAGGATGCCAATACAGTTATTTTAGATGCACGCGCTTATGAGCGCTTTACCGGCAAAAGTAGTGAGCCAAGAGCCGGAATGCGCAGCGGCCATATTATTAATAGCTATTCGCTACCTTTAACTAGTCTATTAGAAAATGGCGAGGCAAAATCACTCGACTTTATAAAGGCAAAGTTTAATGAATTAGTTGGTAATGCAACCCACTTACAATTTAGCTGTGGCTCTGGCGTTACTGCCTGTGCGCTTGCGCTGTTTGCCGATGAATGCGGCTATAGTAATTTAAGTGTGTACGATGGCTCGTGGAGTGAATGGGGCGCTGATAACTCACTGCCTATTGCTGTGGGTGGCTAATTTAACTATAAGGGCAATTTTTACAACCATTTTTGCAGCAAGTACCACGCTTTAAAAAATACCACTTACTAAACACCATGTAATTGTTCTGCATGGTGTAATCTAACCCTTCAATTAAATTATCATTACTTCTAAATTGTTTAGCGAAAGCTATTTGGGTTTTAATTGGCTGGGTGTATATAGTCTCTAAATAGTAATTAATTTTAGCAAGAGTACATGATCGGCATAAGCAGCTGGTTGCTGTATCATCGAGTGGTAAAATAGCGGGTAACTGATAACACCAACATGCGGTTATATCATTAACATTACAGTTAAGCGTTGTATTACATTGGCTGCAGTTTATCTGGGTCATTTTAGGTCTTATTAACAGTAGAGCAGCAAGAATAACAAACATTATGAATATACAAAAAGCATTGGCTGAATTTATTACTTTTGGTGAGCAAAGAGATAGTGCCATTAGTGTGATTGTTTCAACCGCAGCAAGCAATAAAATCTACCTGTACACACTCACAAAGCCTGTACTAATTAATGTACTTACGCGTTGTTTCAATAAAGAAATTGATATTGACGATTTACAGCTGTGGGCAAATGTTATTGAGTCGCGAGATGACATAAATTGCGCCGAGCATGAAGGCGTTATTTACGCGCTAAGTAATAGCGAGCAAATGGGCGAGTTGACTCATCAAAAGCTCGCACAGTTGTTAAAGCTGTTACAACAGTAGCAAGTGGTTATCAGAAAGTATGAAAGGTTTTAAGCAACAGTTTTCAGATGTTAGTAACCACTACTGGGCTAATCTCTAGCTGACACCTGAAACCTAAAACCCGTTCTTAAAGTTTACTTATGATAGCTCAAGCAAGTTTCTACTTCGTCTTTAGAGCCTAAAATAACCGCAACACGCTGATGGATGGCATCAGGCTGAATATCCATAATACGCTCAGTGCCTGTTGAAGCAATACCACCTGCTTGCTCTACTAGCATTGCCATTGGGTTTGCTTCATAAAGTAAACGCAGTTTATTAGGCTTATTAGGATCTTTAGTATCAGTTGGGTAAGTAAATAAGCCACCACGGCTAAGTACACGGTGCACATCGCCAACCATTGCAGCAATCCAACGCATATTGAAGTTTTGAGCACGAGGGCCTGTATCTCCCGCAAGTAAGTCGTTAATGTAGTTTTGCATCGCCGGTTCCCAGTGGCGCTGGTTTGAGGCATTAATTGCAAATTCATTGGTTTTAGCAGGAATAGCGGCAAAATCTTGGGTAAGTAAAAAGCTACCTTGGGTTTTATCTAAGGTAAACATGCGTGTACCTTTACCCGTTGTTAGCGCAAGCATGGTCGATGGCCCATACAGTACGTAACCTGCGGCTACTTGTTGATGCCCAGGTTGCATAAAAATCTTTTCATCAGCAGCATCTGAGCCCACCGGCGCTTTCATAATAGAAAATATAGTACCTACTAGCGAGTTAATATCGGTATTTGACGAGCCATCAAGTGGGTCAAATGCAACAATGTACTCAGCATCTGGGTTACCGGCAACGGTATAATCTTCTTCTTCAGAGGCAATCGCTTTAACTGTGCCTGACTCCAGCAATATATCTTTTAATAACTGATTAGACAGTACATCGAGTTTCTTTTGTGTTTCGCCTTGAATGTTTTCATCGAGGGTTGAGCCTAATACGCCCGATAATTCACCTTGACCGACGCGAAATGAAATTTCTTTACATGCCGCTAAAATAGTACGAATTAACGACAAAAGTTCTCTTGAACAGCCATCTTCTAGTAATACTGGTGGGAGTCTACGCATTCTTTTTTCCTGATAACGTGTTAAAACTAATCATAATGTGAGAGAGATTAGTTTAGAGCGCTGAAATTCGTCTTAAATAACTGTATTGTATAAATAACCCCTTATAATGGGGTACCTACATCGCATTTAAAACGCTAATAACAAAGATAAGATTATGCAAAAAATATCACGATTAAGTTACATACTCTTTACTGTGCTGCTCTGTATGATAACTCAAGCGCACGCAGCAATTAAGTCTATTGACGAATTTACTGAAAAAATGAACCATTTCCCGGGTTATTTTTCTTTCTTTTACGATACGCAAAACGGCAATGTGTATTTAAAGGTTGATAAACTTGAACAACAATTTTTACTACAGCATAGCTTGCCTTATGGAGTAGGGTCTAACGATATTGGTTTAGATAGAGGCCAATTAGGCGGTACTTATTTGGTACAGTTTGAGCGCTTTGGCAATAAGGTTATGTTGCGCGCTGTAAATACTTACTACCGTGCAAACACAAGTAATCTAGCAGAGCAGCAAAGCGTTAAAGAAGCGTTTGCATCCAGTATTTTGGCGGGTTTTAAAGTTGTCGCGCAAGATGACAATGCTGCATTAATTGATTACACCCCCTATTTACTAAGCGATGTACATGGCGTAAGCCGTACTTTAGCTGCGCGCAAGCAAGGGCAGTTTAGCCTTGATGAGTCACGCAGTGCGGTATTTATGAATCGCTCAAAAGCATTTGTAAAAAATACTGAACTTGAAGCCATTCTCACCTTTAAAGGGTCTAAACCAGGTGAATATGTGCGCCAAGTGAGTGCTGATCCATACGCGCTAACCGTGCATATGCACCATTCATTAATCAAATTGCCTGATGACAATTACACGCCACGTAAATTCAGCCCGCAATCGGGTTATTGGAGTGTGGAGCATAAAAATTATGCAGCAGGGCTCGATGAGTCTATGTATGTGCGTCACATTCCACGCCATCGGTTAATAAAAAAAGATCCGAGTCTGGCTGTAAGTGAACCGGTCGAACCCATTGTGTATTACTTAGACCCTGGCGTACCTGAACCAGTAAAAACGGCTTTATTAGAAGGCGGGCAATGGTGGAATGACGCCTTTAATGCAGCAGGATATAAAAATGCATTTGAAGTTAAAGTGCTACCAGATAATGCTGATCCTATGGATGTGCGCTACAACGTTATTCAATGGGTGCATCGCGCAACTCGTGGTTGGTCTTATGGCAGTTCAATTATAGACCCACGTACAGGCGAAATTATTAAAGGCCATGTCACACTAGGATCGCTACGAGTACGCCAAGATATTTTAATTGCTGAATCACTGGCAGTGCCTTATTTAAAAGGCAATGAAGTAGCAAGTACCTTACAGGCAATGGCACTTGATCGTATTCGTCAACTCAGTGCTCACGAAATTGGTCATACACTGGGTATTGCGCATAACTTTGCTGCGTCAGTAAATAATCGAGCTTCGGTGATGGATTATCCACATCCGTTATTGAGCTTTGCAGATAATGGTCAGTTAGACGTATCTCAAGGTTATGCTAAAGGTATGGGCGCATGGGATACGCAAGTGATCAAATATGGCTACAGTGATTTTACCGGCCAAGATGAAAGCGCAGCACTCGCTGCTATTTTACAGCAAAATAAAGCGCAAGGTTTGGCGTTTATTTCTGACAGTGATGCCCGTGCCAAAGGTGGGGCGCACCCTACAGCGCACCTTTGGGATAACGGCAGTAATCCAAGTGAAGAATTACTTAGAGTGCTTGATGTGCGAAAGCAGGCGCTTGGGCAGTTTGGTATTAATAATATAAAAACTGGGGTTGCGCTATCGCAATTGGAAGAAAAGCTAGTACCGCTTTATTTGTTCCACCGTTATCAAGTTGAAGCGGTTGCTAAGCTTATCGCGGGCGTTGATTATGACTATGAGATACGCAGTGATGCACCCGTTAAAGGCGCTCAAGTTGTAACTAAAGATGCTCAACAACAAGCGGTTAATGCCATTTTAGCGACCCTAAAAGCAAGCAACTTAACGATTCCAGAGTCGATACTTTCCTTAATCGTACCTAAAGCGTATGGCGAGTCTAAATCACGAGAAAGTATAGTGGGTCGTACCGGCTTAACTATGGATGCACTTGCATTACCTGAAGTCGCCGCGCAGCATAGCTTATCGCTATTACTTAATGCTCAACGATTAAATCGTTTAGCACAGCAACAAGTGCGAGATAACCGCTTTTATGGCTTAGATGAGCTGCTTAAACAATTATATAAGCAGGTGTTTAATGTATCAGCGCCTGCCACCATGACAGGAAAAGTAACGCAACGAGTACAGTACTTAACGGCAAAAACTATGGCTGATCTTGTCGCTAGTCAAACACTAAGTCCAGAGGTGCAAGCGCAACTGCATTTTTACTTAAATAAACTAGCGGATGAGTTTAATCAACACTCTTTACTGAGCCACCCTGAAGTAGGTGACAGCGCATTTAAAGACTATTTAGCGGCGCAAATTAATCAGTTCTTAACAACAGGCCAGTGGCCTGATAACTTTAAAGCGTTACCTATACCACCAGGCTCACCTATTTAATAGTACAAGCCAGAGGATAAAGGCGCTGTATAAACGTTACGTTTCATGGTGCCTTGTTTTTAGGGTGTTACTTTTGCTTGCATAAAGTTGGTTTTTTGTTAATCTAGCTACCCCCTATTTTAGTCTTTTTGAGGTGTTTATGGCGTTTTTATCTCGTTCGATATTGGCGTTATCAATGGCACTTTTAAGCTGCAATGCAATCGCACAAAAGCAATGTGATGTTGAACTTCGTCATGGTTTAATTATTACCGATGATGTGATCCGTATTGTTGATAAAGGCCAAACTAGGGTGCAAATTAACAATAATAATCAACTGTTTATTCGAGGCTACTGGGTCGATTTAAGTACCGACG
Source organism: Pseudoalteromonas sp. G5_S1_54_S4 (assembly GCF_054968565.1). NCBI lineage: Bacteria > Pseudomonadati > Pseudomonadota > Gammaproteobacteria > Alteromonadales > Pseudoalteromonadaceae > Pseudoalteromonas > Pseudoalteromonas sp. G5_S1_54_S4. The sequence goes on from NZ_JBQKUL010000005.1 coordinate 122,704, forward strand.
AAAGTAAAGTGCTAGAACAATTTAGCAATGGTATTCGTCAAACGGTTCCAGAGCTGGTCGATTTAGCGACTGATGGCGTAAACCTTGGGCTTAGTGCTATTGAGCATGTTGTTGAGGGCATGTCAGATAAAGAACCCGAAGTGCTAAAAACGCAATTACAATATGTAGAGCGTGCACTTATGGATAAGTTTAAGCGTGGCGACGACTTCTTTTTTATAGCCCCTCAATCGCTTTCCCAAATTGATGATTTTTTTACTAAAGAAATTAGCCAAAAAATACACTCTGCAGTACATGGCTCTTTGGGTGCTATTTTAATGTCGCTCGGGGATGCGTTTAAATCTCGAGAAGGCAATATAGAAGACCGCATGAACGACATGGGGCAACGCATGGATATCATTACCAAAGAAATCGATAAGTCATTGCAGAAAAAAGCCCACCAATTAGAACTTAAAGCTTCTGAATACTGTGAATGCTTAAATTCTCTAGATATTACTGAGTCTCGTCTGCAAGCGATTGTACCCGGAATGACAGACTTTGATTTAGTACAAATTAAATCGTAAGAGCAGGTTTTAGACGCCAGGTTTCAGAAAGGGCTGCGGTCAGTTTGAAGCTGTTTTCTTAATACCCAAACAACCTTACAGTTTTATCTCTGCGGCGGTTAGTGGGCGGTATTCACCTGCAGCCAGATCTTCACCTAACTTTATACCCGCAATTTGTTCACGATGTAATTCAACTACCTTGTTATCTACCGCTGCTAGCATACGTTTTACTTGGTGATACTTACCCTCAGAAATAGACAAGCGTAAACCATAATTCCCCAAGCGCTCAGCAATAGCAGGGCGAGTTAAATCTTTTTCATTGTGAAGCTGTACACCGTCGCGTAATTGCTGCAGTGCATCATCGGTAATCGGCTCTTGAGTTTCAACCAAGTAGGTTTTAAATTTATTCTTTTTAGGCGAGGTAATTTTGTGTGACCAGTCGCCATCGTTAGTAATAAGCACTAGGCCAGTGGTGTCTATGTCTAAACGCCCAGCAATGTGAAAATCGGCCATGTTTGGCTCATCAAGCAAATCAAATACGGTTTTGTGTAACTCATCCGAATTAGCGCACACATAACCTACCGGCTTATTGAGCATAAAGTAGCGTTTACCTAAAAAAACTAATGGCTCGTCATAAAACAGCACGTCATCTTGTTGGTTCACTTGAAAGTCGAATGCCGTGATCACCTCGCCATTAACGCTAGCCGCTTGGCTTTTTATTGCTGCACGGGCTTTTGAGCGTGGTAACTCTGCTAAATGGCTAATAAATTTATCTAAACGGCAAGGAAATTTCATGTTGTTCACATTTTTAGTCGGCTACAATGGCCGCGAGTATAGCGGATAGTGAAATACCATGACAGAGCCCAGCACAGAAATTTTAAGCCTGTACCACCGCAAAGTTTCATCAGGAGAGCTTGTTTTTGATGCGGCGCAGCACCAAGCCGTGAGTGCGTTACAGTCTTTGAGTGAGCAATTAAATCAGCCAACAAGCTGGTGGCAAAAAGCACGGTTAATCAAAGGGGTATATTTATACGGTCCTGTTGGCCGAGGTAAATCTATGCTGATGGATTTATTTTATGAAAACTTACCCACAGAGAAAAAGCAGCGCCTGCATTTTCATCATTTTATAGAAAAAGTTCATGCTCAACTAGCCAAGTTACAAGGGGATAAAAATCCGCTGCAAATAATTGCTAAACAGTGGGCCAAAGAGATAAAGGTACTGTGCTTTGATGAGTTTTTTGTTAGTGATATTGGTGATGCCATGATCATGGCTCGGTTATTTAACGCTTTGTTTGAACAAGGCGTGGTACTAGTCGCAACCTCTAACGCAAAACCCGAGCAACTTTATTACAACGGTTTGCAACGCGCGCGATTTTTACCAACTATCGATTTAATAAATGCGCATTGTCATGTAATTAACGTAGCGGGGGAGGAAGACCACCGCTTCAGGTACGGTAGAAGCAGTCGTCATTATTTTATTAACTTGCCCCACGCGGAATTTGAGGCTGGGTTTTTATCCGCATACCCTCAAGCAACGCGTGATAATACAATGACTGTGCATGGCCGAGCACTCTCCTATTTATTAAAAACTAACGATGCACTACTGATTGATTTTATGGCACTGTGCGCAGGTCCTCGCAGCGCCAATGACTATATGTTTTTAGCAGAACAGTTTTCGGTAGTATACATCGCGAATGTGCCAATAATGGGAAAAGAGGCAACCGGTAAGGTTATTGTGCATGGTATAGAAGACAGCTATCAGCGAGAAAAGCAGCAATTGGATGAGCATACTCTTGATGATGAAGCACGGCGTTTTATTGCCTTAGTCGATGAGTTTTACGATTGCCACAAATTACTAGTAATTAATGCCCAGGCCGACATAAACGAGTTATACCAAGGTAAAAAGTTAAGTTTTGAATATGCGCGAACCCAGTCACGGATTGTAGAAATGCAAAATTGGTAAGTACAACATTAAAACACCGCATTTAATTTAAATGCGGTGTTTTAATTTTAAGCTGATAACTTAAAGAAGCCTTTATGACTTATATCCATTTGGATTATTTGATTGCCAGCGCCAAGTATCTTGCATCATGACATCAATACCACGCTCTGCTTGCCAGCCTAGTTCACTAAGGGCTTTTTCTGGCGCAGCATAACAGGCTGCAATATCACCAGGGCGACGAGGTGACACCGCATAAGGGATAGCTTGGTCGCTAGCCTTAATAAACGCATTGACCATTTGTAATACTGAATAGCCGTTACCGGTACCAAGGTTATAAATAAATGCGCCGGTTTCTGCGGCTATTTTATCAAGCGCTTTTAAATGCCCTAAGGCTAAATCTACAACGTGAATGTAATCGCGAACGCCAGTACCATCTACCGTGTCGTAATCATCGCCAAATATAGCGAGCTGCTTTAATTTACCAACCGCAACTTGTGAAATGAAAGGCAATAAATTATTAGGAATGCCATTAGGGTCTTCACCAATTAAACCTGACTCATGTGCACCAACAGGATTAAAGTAGCGCAAAATAGCAAACGCAAAGCGCTCATCTGATTTAGCGATATCTTGCAACATCATTTCAACCATTAGTTTAGACGTACCATATGGATTGGTTGTACCGCCAACGGGGAAGTCTTCGCGTATTGGTAAGCTTGCTGGGTCGCCGTATACAGTGGCGGATGAGCTAAATACCAGTTTGAATACACCCGCATCACGCATAGCATCAACCAGTGTTAGTGTACCTTGTACATTATTTTGATAATACTCAATGGGTTTTATGACTGATTCGCCCACGGCTTTTAAACCTGCAAAATGAATCACACTATCAATGGTATGTTTTGCAAATACCGAGTCTAAAAAGGGTTTATCTAAAATATCACCTTGATAAAAAGTAATTGCTTTGTCAGTTATTTTTTTCACTCTTTCAAGTGACTCTTCAGAGGAGTTACTTAAGTTATCAATCACGATAACGTCGCTGCCTTGCTGTAAAAGTTCTAAAACGGTGTGTGAGCCAATATAGCCTGCGCCACCGGTTACTAAAATTGCCATGAATGCTCCTTGGAAACCTCTGTTCAATTAAGTTAATTTCACCATAAATACTGAGCTTTTACATGTATTATTTTGTTTGTTTTGCAATCGTAACATCGCAAGCTGTACTTTTGATTACATCTTGTGCAATTTTAATAACACCGCAGTAGAAAGATTAAGTTATAGTTCATATGTAATTGCTAAAGTAAGGTATAGCAATTTGTAAAATATTTAGTTGATTATAATGATCAGCATACTCGTTGGAGAAACGTATGAACTCAGTTAAAAAAATAGCAATGTTGATATTTATTGCACTACCGAGTGTTGTTTGCGCGGGTGAGGCACAAGTTAAATGGCATGACTTTAATGATTATCGCGATGTACGCCCATCAAACCAAACTAAAGGCTCATACCATAAGCAAATTGCCAAAAATATTGATGAGCACTTTGCAAAGCTCAGTGAGCAGCTTCCTAAAAATTATAGTTTAAAAATTGAAGTAACCGATTTAGATTTAGCTGGTGACGTGCGCTATGGCGGTGTTAACGAAATTCGGGTGGTTAAACCCATTCACTTTCCACGGATTGAATTTAACTATGTGCTTAGTAATGAAAGTGGTGTTGTCGCACAAGAAGACAACGTGAGCTTAAAAGATATGGGCTTTATGGATAAAATTAAAATGGGTCGAGACGAAGCATTTTACTATGAAAAACGCTTATTAACAGAGTGGTTTGGTGAACAAATTTTACCGCGTATTAAGTAACATAGCGCAAAACATCTGTGCAACAGATGTTTTGCGCAGTAAGACCAGAGTGCTTACTTAAAGGTCGCTAACAAGGTTAGTAAGTTTTGTAGTTTAATAACTGCTTGTTTTAGCTTTTCTTCGTCTAAACCGTCGCTTGATAAGCTTTCTACATCAGCGGCAACGTCTAAAACGTACGGCTTAAAGCGTTTAGCTTCAAAGCTAAATCCAGCGTCCTCGGCAAATAAGGCTTTAAATTTTCCGTGGCCTTGCTGTTGTAACTCATCGAGTTTTTTATCAGCATCAAGCGCCTGACGGTAAACAATTTTTAAGTTGGCGTTGAGTTGTTCAATTATAGAATCCATGGTTTTCCTAAAGCTTAGTGCAATGTTGCCGATAAATACTTAAGTGGATTGGTAAAGTAATTTACCAATTCAACGACTATAATACGTGTATTACATTTAAATGTCAGGTGTGAGTTATGAATATATCAGGTGGAAATCTACCTACAATCCCTGGTGCAGGCCAAGGCGCAGAGGTTTTAACTGCTGCTTTATCTAAAAAGCAACAGCAAGCTGATGGCGCCGCTGCACTTGCGCTTATTGAAGGTGCTACACAATCCTCAAGTGCACAAACACCGACTAAGTCGGTTACTGCAACACTTGGGAATAATGTAAACGTTTATGTTTAAACCAATTTGAGGTCAATAGGGGTTTTACTTTTTTGACCTCCTATTTCCCGAACTAGTTTAGGCACCAAAAATCCAGGCAGGGCTTTTAGTAGCTCGGCCTGAATTTTTATTGCTTGTTGTTCGTCAATATCAAAATGACTTGCGCCTTCTACCTTATCCAGTAAGTGTAAATAATAAGGCAGTACGTCCGCATCAAATAACGCTTCACTTAAGTTTATTTGCGCATCAACTGTATCGTTCACATCTTTTAAAATAACCGCCTGGTTTAACAGTAGCACATCTGCTTTTTTGAGCATGTTCATGGCGTTTTTAAAGTCATTATCTATTTCGTTTGCATGGTTAATATGATTAACGAATATAATTTTTAATGGTGACTTTGCTAATCTTTCACATAATTGTTCAGTAATACGTGCAGGAATAACCACAGGCAAGCGGCTGTGTATGCGCATGCGTTTAATTTGTGGTATTTGCTCAAGCTCATCTAAAAACCAGCTAATAGCATCGTCTTTGGCCATTAGTGGATCGCCACCACTTAAAATCACTTCGTTAATATTTTTATCCGATTTTATATAGCTCAATGCATCAATAAGACTACGTTTATTCAGTTGGTTTTCTTGATAAGGAAAATGGCGTCTAAAGCAGTAGCGGCAATTTACAGCACAACCGGTTTTAAACATGACTAAAACACGCGATTTATATTTATGTAACAGACCCGGTTGATTGTTATCTTGCTCAAGTAACGGGTCTTTATTAAACCCCGATTTAGTTAAAAACTCTTGATGGCGGGGCATAACTTGCAGCAATAAAGGGTCATTTGCATCGCCGTGACGAATTTTTTTTATAAAAGGCAATGGCACACGAACAGGGAACAAGCTACGAGCTTTTATGTCGTTTTCATGGACTTGGCTCGATAAACCAACCATTTCTAGCAACACTTTTGGGCAGGTAACTACATTTGCTAATTCTTTTTGCCAGTTTTTATGCAAATTTGCTTCATTTCTTTGTATCATTGGCACGTAGATTACTCGAAAAATATAAATAGAGGAAACGATGGCGAATTATAGCACCAACGAGTTCAAGGGCGGCCTAAAAATTATGATGGACGGCGAACCTTGCAGTATCTTAGAAAATGAAATGGTAAAACCGGGTAAAGGCCAAGCGTTTAACCGTGTTCGTATCCGTAAGCTTATCTCTGGCAAGGTACTTGAAAAAACCTTTAAATCGGGTGAATCGGTTGAAGGTGCTGATGTAATGGATACCGATTTAGCGTATCTATACACAGACGGTGAATTTTGGCATTTCATGAACAACGAAACATTTGAACAAATCGCTGCTGATGAAAAAGCACTGGGCGATGCTGGCAAATGGTTAGTTGAAAACGATGTATGTACTATTACATTATGGAACGGCAGCCCAATTGCTGTAACTCCCCCAAACTTTGTTGAGCTTGAGATCACTGAAACCGACCCTGGCCTTAAAGGTGATACAGCAGGCACGGGTGGTAAACCAGCAACGCTTAGCACAGGTGCTGTAGTACGTGTTCCATTATTCGTACAAATTGGCGAAGTAATTAAAGTAGACACTCGTAATGGTGAATACGTAAGCCGTGTTAAGTAAGCTGTAACACGCCTTATTAATTAAATCCCGGCTTAAGCTGGGATTTTTTTTGGAGAAAATATGTCAGCAGATCTTTGGGCGCCGAGTGCCAGCATAGATACACTCAAGCAACGAGCAGCGATTATGCGCAGCATTCGTGAATTCTTTTATGCTCGTAATGTAATGGAAGTCGAAACACCAAGTTTAAGTGCTGCCAGTGTAACCGATGTGCATTTAGCCAGCTTTGATACTACATTTGTCGGCCCAGGTCATGCTGGTGGGCTTCCCCTGTTTTTGCAAACATCTCCAGAGTTTGCGATGAAACGCTTGTTAGCGGCCGGCTCAGGCGCTATTTTCCAGCTTTGTAAGGCATTTAGAAATGAAGAAGCGGGCAGTCATCACAACCCTGAATTTACTATGCTCGAATGGTATCGTCCTGGGTTTGACGAATTTGCTTTAATGGATGAAATAGATGAGTTGATGCAGCTTATTCTTGAGGTTGCGCCTGCAGAGCGGATTACCTACCAACACGCATTTGAACGCACGCTAGGGCTTGATCCATTAACTGCCTCTATCACGCAGCTACAACAACTCGCATGCGAACATGGCTTTGCTGATATTGCTAAAAACGAGACTCATAAAGATACCTTACTGCAATTATTATTTTGTATGAAAGTAGAGCCGACTATTGGTCAAGACATCCCCTGTTTTGTGTATCACTTTCCCGCATCGCAAGCGGCACTTGCACAAATTTGTAAACACGATCAGCGAGTTGCAGGGCGCTTTGAGCTTTATTATAAAAATATGGAGTTAGCCAACGGCTTTAATGAACTCACCAATGCCAAAGAGCAAGCAAAAAGGTTTAACCAAGATAACGCCTACCGCGCTGCTAGTGGCTTAAAACAAGTACCTATGGATACGCGTTTAATTGCCGCATTAGAGCATGGTTTAGAGCAATGTGCGGGGGTTGCATTGGGAATTGATAGATTAGTGATGCTAGCAACCAATAAGCAAAAAATAAAAGAGGTGATTGCGTTTGATGTGGCAAGAGCTTAAAGCAGCTAATAGCTTTTAGCGGTCAGCTATCAGATAAAAAAACACCGCGTTTGCATTAAACGCGGTGTTTTTTATTCTCGAACTGACAACTGGTCGCAGTATTACAAATTAAGCGTAAACGTAACGCCGGCCACACGTGGCTCGCCTAATTGTGTGTAAGTTTGGGTTGCGTAACCATCTAATGGGTTGTTGCCAAATTCAAAACCGCGAGTTGGAACGGTTTCATCAAACACATTACGTGCCCATGCGCGTACAGCCCACATATCGGCTTCGTAACCAAGGCTTACATTCACTAAGTTTGTGTTTGGAGCTTGTGCATTATGGCTATCGGAGAAGTAATAATCATCTTTACCTTCAACACCTAACATAGCATATAACTCATCAGTAACATTGTAGCGTGCACTAAATGCATATTGATATTTAGGCGCTTGTGCTTGCTCACGACCGTCTTGATTTAAACCAGATTTAGTAACAAAGTCATTAATTTTAGTGTCTAAGTATCCGGCACTTCCGGTAATAAATAAGTTTGGTGTTAGTTGATAGCTGCCTTCAATTTCAAGGCCATAGTTACTGCCAGAGCTGGCATTGGCGACATAACCGGTAAATTGTTGGTCTGATACTTGCCACGACTTTAATTGAATATTATCGCGGTGCATATAAAACGCCGCTAAGCGCAGGGTAAACTTGTCATCTAGCGATGAACCTTTAACGCCAAACTCACCACTCCACAAGTACTCTGGATCAAAGCTGGTATGCTGTTTGAAAAAATCAGCATCTAAGCTTAAACCTTCATCTTTTGCTTTTGCTAGCGCTTCTGAATTAATACCACCAGCTTTGTAACCGCGGGTGATACTGGTATAAATCATGGTACGGTCAATAACTTGGTATTCAAGTGCAATTTTACCACCGAGCATAATATCGTCAGTTTCTTCAATAAAACCGTTACTATCTGTGTAATCACCTTGATATTGCTCAACACGTAAACCGGTAATAAGCGTAGTTTTTGGGCCTATTGCTGTGGCTAATTGGCCATAAGCTGCCATGTTATTGGTTTCATAGGTTGAGGCAAATGGATTGGCTAACCATGTATATTGACGCTCAAGGTCAACATCGCGGTTTTGATAGTAAATACCCGCCACCCAATTACCTGTTTTGCCATTAAACTGCAGATCGAGCGCTTGATCATCACGATCGCGGCTATAAATATCTGTTGAACTATAACCATCAGGATGTAAACCGGCAGCACATAATTGCGGCTTACTTGTATCGTTACATACCCAGTCTTCATCAAAACTATAAAAAAGCTCAGTATCAATGGCTGAAAGGTTTAAGCTGACATCAAAGGCGTCAAAACCGGTGTAAGTATTATTAAGGCCAACAGCATAGCTTTGTTGATTATCTTCGCCCGGTTGATCAGCAAGACTGTTGCGAGAATTATCAAGGGTAAATGCATCATAACCGTTATTGATATCGATATAGTGCAGGTTTAGCTCTGAATTTAAATGAGCTGTGAGTTGGCTATTTAATTTAAAGCGGGCAACTTGTTCATCTTGGTTTTGTGTTTCATCATTTAAATAGAGGTTGTTTACGTAACCGTCAGATTTTCTGCGAAAGTAGCTAACGCGTGCACTGGTATCATCGGTTAAACCTGTGCTAGCAGCAACGCCTGCTTCATGGCTGTTATAAGTGCCAGCACCTAAATGTAATTTTAAACTAGGAACGCTGGTTGCATTAGCTGATTGCATTTGAATCATACCCGCCATGCCATCGGCGCCAAAACGTGTACCTTGTGGACCGCGGTAAATTTCTACTTGGTCAATATCAAATAATAATGAGCTGCCACCAAGGCCAGAATAATTTATACCGTCAATCACTAAACCGACAGATGGGTTAATTGGGTCGACGAATTGTGAACGAAGTCCCACGCCTCGAATTTGAATATAACGTCCGCGCGAGGCGCCTGAAGCAAAATTCACATTTGCAGCGCTTGCTAGCATTTCATCTAAATAAGTAGCCCCTCTGAGATTTACTTCATCCTCAGAAAATAAACTTGCGCTGGCACTTAGCGTTTGAATGCTTTCTTTTTGAAAGTCACCAGTAACAATGATTTTCTCTAGGTCGGTGTCATCTGCATTGGCGTAGATTGGGGCACCGAATAGTGGTAATAACGTGGCTGTAATTAAAGACAAACGTAAATTCATTAGGTTACTTAACTCCATTTTAGGGACTTGTATGGTAGCAATTATTTCAACACTTGTGCTATAAACGCGGCAATTATACGTTAAATAATTTGGATTACTAATATGACCTTTAAAGTAGACTTTAAAGTGCGTGACTACGAGTGTGACCTACAAGGTATTGTAAATAATAGTGTTTATTTTAATTATCTGGAGCACGCTCGTCATGAGTTTTTATACGCACAGGGTGTTGATTTTGCACAACTTGCCAAAGATAAAATTAACTTAGTGGTACTTCGCAGTGAAATGGATTACAAGCAGTCTTTAAAGCCAGCGGATGAATTTTATGTAGTAGTAGAGCCTGTACGCATTAGTCGCCTTAAATTTGCGTTTAAACAAACGGTAGTTCGCAAATTAGACGAAAAAGTGATGCTCAATGCCTTAGTAATAGGTACGTCGGTTAACGAGAAAGGTCGTCCATTTTTACCACCACAGATAGATAACTTATTCCAAGCAATTGCATAATTCCAAATAGCACTGCTTTTAAACTAGCTTAGAACAAAAATTTACATTTAAAACATGCATTTTTAACGGATAAACCTGACAAATATTGATACTATTACACTAATTAGACAATAAGTTAGTAGTAACATGAAATTAGCAGCAATACCGATGCTTGTAATCGGTTTATGTGTTGGTTGCGCATCAACAGGGACAGTTACCACTGAGCAGCTAAAATATACACAATGGCAATTATCAAAGGTTGATGGTTTGGGCATTCCCGCATCTTTTAAAGCATCAATGAGCTTTATAGAAGCGCTACAAATAAACGGCTTTGCCGGATGTAATAAGTTTTTTGGTGAAGGCTCACTTGAAGATAGCAGCTTGAGCGTAAGCAAATTAGGTATGACACGTAAATCATGTGGCCCTGAACTGGATGAGTTTGAACAACAGTTTTTACAAGCTCTGCAGCAAGGTGCAGTGCTTAACATGCAAGACCAAAAATTGGTGATGCAAGGCGAGCAAAAATTTGTGTTTATCCCTAAGTAAATTTTACACATTTTGAAAAACAGCCCCTTGCAGGGAATTTTCAACTGGCGTACACTCATAGCAGATTTGATTAAAACATTATCAAATCAACGAACAATTTAACTACTTGTCGGAGTGCCTAAGTTTTATTTAGGCTGAGATCGCGAAAGCGGGATCCGTGAACCTGATCAGGTTAATACCTGCGTAGGGAACAAGCTGCCTAAACGGGACGCTTGTGCGTCTTTTTTTATGCGCACAAAAAAGCAACATCCGTCTTAGGCCGCAAAGTCGCATAAAGCGACTTTACGATCTTTCTCTATTCCATCGGAATATCTGGCAAGACAACCCTTAAGCAATGAGGTAAGTCATGTCAAACACTACAAAAAAATCGTCGCGCCGCGAAACCCGTGCCGCTGCATCTGACTATATTTATAACCTAACGGGTCAACCATTCCCAAGCTCTCATAAAGTGTATGTTGAAGGCACGCAAGAAAATGTACGTGTGGGTATGCGTGAAATCACATTGAGCGATACTTTTATTGGTGGTGATGAACAAAACCCAGTGTATGAGTCAAATGCACCATTGCGTGTTTACGATACATCAGGCCCGTATACCGATCCTGAATTTAAATTGGATGTGCGCAAGGGACTTAATAAATACCGTGAACAATGGATTGAGAGCCGTAATGATACCGAAGTACTAGAGTCGGTAACCTCACAGTTTGCACAGCAGCGTATGGCTGATGATGGGCTAGATCATATTCGCTTTGAACACCTTCCAAAAATACGCCGTGCAAAAGCGGGTAAAAATGTCACCCAAATGCATTATGCTCGCCAAGGGATAGTCACCCCAGAAATGGAATATGTAGCGATACGTGAAAACATGGGGCGTGCGCAAATACGTGAAGAGTTACTAGCTGCGCAGCATAAAGGGGAGTCGTTTGGCGCGAGTATCCCTGAGTTTATTACTCCTGAATTTGTGCGTGAAGAAATTGCTCGCGGACGCGCTATTTTACCTAACAATATTAATCACCCAGAAACCGAGCCTATGATTGTTGGTCGTAACTTTTTAGTTAAGGTTAACGCCAATATAGGTAATTCATCAGTTGGTTCATCTATTGAGGAAGAAGTTGAAAAAATGGTGTGGTCAACCCGTTGGGGTGCCGACACCGTAATGGATTTATCAACTGGGCGTTACATTCACGAAACCCGCGAATGGCTGGTACGTAATTCGCCAGTACCTATCGGTACTGTTCCAATTTACCAAGCACTTGAAAAAGTAAATGGCGTAGCAGAAGACTTAACGTGGGAAATATTCCGCGATACTTTAATTGAACAAGCAGAGCAGGGAGTTGACTACTTTACTATTCATGCCGGCGTGCTTTTGCGCTATGTCCCTATGACAGCAAAACGCGTAACCGGTATTGTGTCGCGTGGCGGCTCTATTATGGCCAAATGGTGTTTAGCGCACCATAAAGAGAACTTTTTATACACCCACTTTGAAGATATTTGTGAAATTTTAAAACAATATGATGTGTGTTTTTCACTAGGGGACGGTCTGCGTCCGGGCTCTATTGCCGATGCTAACGATGAAGCGCAATTTAGTGAGCTTCGTACCTTAGGCGAACTGACTAAAATAGCTTGGAAGCATAATGTACAAGTGTTCATAGAAGGCCCTGGGCATGTGCCTATGCATATGATCAAAGCCAATATGGAAGAGCAACTTAAACATTGTGACGAAGCGCCCTTTTATACCTTAGGCCCACTCACCACTGATATTGCACCGGGGTACGACCATATAACCTCAGGGATTGGGGCTGCGCAAATAGCTTGGTATGGCTGTGCCATGCTGTGTTATGTAACACCGAAAGAACATTTAGGTTTGCCAAATAAAGAAGACGTTAAAGAAGGCCTTATCACCTACAAAATTGCCGCTCATGCCGCCGATTTAGCCAAAGGTCACCCAGGTGCACAAGAGCGAGACAACGCGCTATCAAAAGCGCGCTTTGAATTTAGATGGCATGACCAATTTAATATTGGTTTAGACCCGGTTCGCGCCCGTGAATATCATGATGAAACACTGCCACAAGAATCAGGTAAAGTAGCCCACTTTTGCTCCATGTGTGGCCCTAAATTTTGTTCGATGAAAATAACCCAAGAAGTACGTGACTACGCCAAAGATCTAGAAGCGCGCGGTATTGATCCTAATAACGTGGGTGATGCCATTGAAATCAAAATGGTAGATGTAGAGGCCGAGATGAAAGCTAAATCTGAAGAGTTTAAGCAAACAGGCTCAGAGATTTACCATAAAGCGCTGTAGCGCAGCTTTCAGTTATTAGCTATCAGCTATCAGCGACAAAGTAAGCAGCATAGAGGCAAGAGTTGCTTTACTGACAGCTGAAAGCTGGTGGCTATGAGCTAAATGTAGGAGTGTTTATGTTTTATAACATTGCTGTGGTGGGCTTTGGTTTAGCAGGGCGGTTGGCGGCGCTTGAGTTAAGTAAGCAGCACCGTATTACTGTATTTGAAGCTGATGATGAGCATACCCAAAATAGTGCGGGTAAAGTGGCGGCGGCTATGCTGGCACCGCTAGCTGAATCGGTTATGTGTGAACATGATTTAGCGCTATTGGGAGTAGATTCTATTGCTCGCTGGCCTGCTATTTTAGATGAGTTAAACAGTGAGGTGTTCTTTCAAAAGCAGGGCACCTTAGTGGTTGCTCATACGCAAGATAAAGGCGACTTACAAAGTTTTGCACAGCGAATAAAGCCGTTACTAAATTTTAGTGCCAAAGCGGTTAATACGCAGCAAATAGCGGATTTAGAACCTGAGCTTACAGGGCGTTTTAATCAAGGGCTATTTTTACCCGGTGAAGCGCAAATAGATAACCAAGCCTTTTATAAAGCCAGCTTTAGGTTGCTAAATAAGCGCAAAGTAAAGTTTGTGTTTAATCAACGCGCCAGCATCTTTGATAATAAAGTGAATAATCGAGAGTTTGATTACATTATTGATTGCAGAGGGCTTGGAGCCAAACAAGATCAGCCACTTCGAGGCGTGCGCGGGGAAGTGGCAAGGTTATACGCCCCTGAGGTTAACTTAACGCGGCCTGTGCGGTTAATGCATCCGCGTTACCCTATTTATATTGCACCTAAACCTAATCATGAATATGTCATAGGGGCAACGGAGATCGAATCGCAAGATACAGGTCCTGCAACTGTGCGCTCAACCCTTGAACTATTATCAGCGGCCTACACTGTTCACAGTGGTTTTGCCGAAGCGCGATTATTAAATATTCAAACAGGCTTACGCCCAGCGTTTAGCGATAATCGCCCACAGGTAAAAAAAACGAATAAGGTTATCAGTATTAATGGCTTGTATCGCCACGGCTATATGTTGACACCCGCGCTTGTAGCACAAGCACTATCGCAAATAGAGTGAGTATTAAATGAACATTACAATTAATGGTGAGCTTTTAAATGTGACTAGCCATGCACTGCTGGAAATAGTAAAAAACGTGGGTGCAATGGCGCCTTATGCCGTGGCTGTAAATGGAGAGTTTATTCCTCAGAGTCGCCATAGCCACGTTGTTATAAATGAAGGTGACAGTATTGAGTTATTGTCACCTATCCAAGGTGGATAGTGCTATGCAAAGCAAAGACTGTTTAACAATTTATGGTGAACCAATCAATAGTCGCTTGTTAATTGGATCTGCGTTATATCCGTCACCAGATATCATGACGCAATCAATTAAAGCCTCAGGTGCTGAGATAGTCACCGTGTCACTTAGACGACAACAAAACGCGGCGGCAGGGAATGATTTTTGGCAATTAATTAAAAACACCGGTTTAAAAATACTGCCTAATACTGCCGGATGCCACAGCGTCAAAGAGGCTATTAACCTAGCTAAAATGTGCCGAGAAGTATTTGCTACCGATTGGATAAAACTTGAATTAATAGGCGATGACTATAATTTACAGCCCGATCCCTTTGCATTACTTGAAGCCACAAAAATATTGATTGATGATGGGTTTAAAGTACTGCCTTATTGCACTGATGATTTAGTGCTGTGTCAGCGCTTGAATGGATTAGGCTGTGAGGTGCTAATGCCGTGGGGCGCGCCTATTGGCACCGGTAAAGGATTGTTAAATAGTTATAATTTAAAAACCATTAGGGAACGCCTGCCTAATGCAACATTAATTGTTGATGCCGGGTTAGGTTTACCATCGCATGCCTGCCAAGCACTTGAATTAGGGTATGATGCTGTATTATTAAATTCAGCCATTGCAGGGGCGGGTTGCCCAGTGACTATGAGCCGTGCATTTAAAGCTGCGGTAGAGGCAGGGCGCTTTGCATACAATGCCAAAGCAATGCCCGAAAAAGACGTTGCAACCCCCTCAACCCCAACAATGGGTATGCCATTTTGGCATCAGCAGTAAGGAAAGAAAAATATGACAAACGTAGTGTGGACAATTGCTGGCTCTGATTCTGGCGGCGGCGCGGGTATTCAAGCCGATATTAAGGCAATGCAAAGTTTTGGTGTGCATGGTTGTACAGCAATCACCGCGCTTACCGCTCAAAATAGCTTAGGTGTAGAGGCCATTAATGCAGTGTCTACCGATATTATTGAGTCCCAGTTGCTTGCACTTGAAAAAGACATGAAAGCCAAAGTGATAAAAATTGGTATGCTTGCCAATGTGCAGCAAATTCAGTTAATTAGTGAGCACATAAGCCATTACAAAGCCAAATGGCCAACCCCGCCGGTTATTGTGTATGACCCTGTGGCTATTGCCTCAAGCGGTGACTTACTAACAGAAGAAGACACCGTAAGTGCGATAAAAGAATGTTTACTACCGCTGGTGGATGTAATTACCCCAAATACCCACGAAACCCAGTTATTAACGGGTGTGTATTTAATTGGCCCTGCAGCGATTAAAGAAGCGGCGAGTAAGCTGATGGCGTGGGGCGCAAAAGCGGTGGTGATTAAAGGCGGACATTGGGATTACCCAAGCGGGTATTGCATTGATTACTGCACACAAAACGCTGAAGACTATTGGCTAGGTAATGAAAAAATTCAAGTTCCTCATAGCCATGGTACAGGGTGCAGTATGGCGTCAGTAATTGCTGCGTGTCTTGCAAAAGACTATCCGTTAAAAGATGCGTTTATTTTAGCTAAAGCCTATATAAACCAAGGTTTAAAGCAATCAGTTCGCTATGGCGAGGGCATAGGGCCGGTTGCACAAACGCAGTTTCCTACCGATTTAGCGCATTACCCTCAGGTGATTGAACCGGGTAGCTGGTTAGGTGATGAGTTGGATTTTGATGTGCCGCTTGATTTTAATATGGCTGCTGATTTTGCAGCCTGTGAAAGTAAAAAGCTTGGCCTCTATGGTGTGGTTGATAGTATTGAATGGCTAGAAAAGTGCTTACAGCAAGGAATTAAAACAGCTCAGCTTCGTGTTAAAAATAAAACGCAGAATGAGCTAGATGAACTGATTGCCAAAGCGGTCACCTTGGGTGAGCAGTATAATGCGCAGGTATTTATAAATGATTACTGGCAACTTGCCATCAAACATGGCGCCTATGGGGTGCATTTAGGGCAAGAAGACTTAGAGAGTGCAAACTTAGTTGCTATAAAAGAAGCAGGCCTGCGACTTGGTCTCTCTACCCATGGGTTTTATGAAATGCTTCGGGCGCATAATTACCGCCCAAGCTACATGGCCTTTGGCGCGATTTATCCTACCACCACCAAAGACATGACAGGGCAAATACAAGGGCTTGAAAAGCTCAATAAATTTGTACCGCTTATGCAGAGTTACCCTACAGTCGCTATTGGCGGTATTGATTTAAATAGGGCGCAAGAGGTTGCTAAAACGGGCGTGGGCAGTGTAGCCGTGGTGCGTGCTATTACCGAGGCTGATGATTATGTAGAGGCAATCAATACCTTAAAATCGGTGATAAATGAGAATGCCTGCTAACATGCAAACGCAGCAGCTCAGCGACAAAGAAACTCTACGTTATAGCCGCCACATATTACTTGATGAAGTGGGGCTTGACGGGCAGTTAATGCTGAAACGTTCAACGGTTGCCGTAGTTGGTGCAGGTGGCTTAGGTAGTCCTGCGCTGCTGTATTTAGCGGCAGCTGGCATTGGGTCGCTTATTTTAATTGATGACGATGTAGTTGAACTGTCTAACTTGCAGCGCCAAGTGCTCTATAAAGTAAATCATTTGGGGCAAAACAAAGTTCGCGCGGCTGGAAAGGTGCTTGCGAACCTTAACAATCAAATAAATATAATAACCCACTCGCAAAAGTTGACTGACGAAAGTAGTGAAACGTTATTAAATAGCGCTGATATTGTACTTGATTGCTCTGACAACTTTGCGACTCGATACACGGTAAATCGTTTTTGCATAAATAGTAAAACACCACTTGTTTCTGCAGCAGCGTTGGCAACTCAAGGGCAATTAATGGGGTTTGATTTTAGACAAAGTGACAATCCATGTTACGGCTGTGTTTTCCCTCAAAGTAGCGATGCACCGGTTATAAATTGTAGTAATGCCGGGGTAATTAGCCCTTTACTTGGGATTGTTGGGTCAATGCAGGCACAATTAACCCTCAATATGTTGTTAGGTCATTTTAAGGGGAATGTGTTTATAACGTTTGACGCATTAAGCTTAAATCAACAGCATTTTAAGATGACTAAGGATTTAGCGTGTAAAGAGTGTGGCGGGTATGAGTAATGAAAAGCTTGGCTTTTAACGTAAGTAAGCTCTCCGTCTACAAGAAAAGAACACCGCGGTTATTGAAAATAAACGCGGTGTTTTTTTAAGCTCGAACTGACACTACCTATTAATCATCAATTTTTGCAAAGGCAGTGCCTAAACGAGTAACTACCTCTGGGAGTTGATCGTCTAATATCTCTGCTTTGTTCGCACCCCATGCGAGCACAACCGTTGAGCCTAATTTAAAGCGACCCATTTCTTCCCCTTTCTTAAGGGTGATCGCGTTTTCGCCTTTAGTTGGGTAGTTCCAGCTAAACACATCACTGCCAGCTGGTGGAGTCACTGTGCCAGCCCAAATAGTTTCTATGCTGGCAACAATGGTTGCGCCTACTAAAACCATAGCTAGCGGGCCAATTTCAGTTTCAAAAATAGCCACTACACGCTCGTTACGGGCAAATAAATTTGGTACGTTTTGAGCGGTAAGTGGGTTTACTGAAAATAAATCGCCCGGTACATAAATCATTTTGCTTAGCGTGCCATCAATTGGCATATGAATACGGTGGTAATCTTTTGGTGCCAAGTAAATAGTTGCAAATTTACCGCCTAAAAACGCGGTTGTGTCGTCTTGTGATCCACCTAACAATGCTTGTAAGCTGTAATCGTGGCCTTTAGCTTGAATAAGTTGACCATCAACAATGTCGCCTAGTTGGCTAATTGCGCCGTCTACTGGATGAATAATAATTTCTTCATCTTCAACCATAGGACGCACACCGTCTTTTAACGGACGGGTAAAAAATTCATTAAAGCTTTTGTAATGAGCCGGATCTGAATATTTAGCTTCGCTCATATCTATTTTATATTGTTTAATAAATAATTTAATTAATGTGGTTGTTAACGCACCGGCTTTTGCTGCAGCAAGTTTACCTACCACACGAGAAATAAAGTGTTTTGGCATGGCATACTGCATGGCGATTTTAAATTTATCTAAACTCACAGGTTATTCCCTTATTATACGCGGGGCGCACGAGCGCCTGCACGGCCATCGGCCATGGTTTCTAAAATACGGTGGTAGCTTTCAAAGCGTAATTTTGAAATATCGCCATCGGCTACCGCTTGTTTAATTATACAGCCCGGATCGTTTAAATGTTTACAATCTCTAAACCGGCATCCGCCTATAAATTCTCTAAATTCTTTAAAGCACCAAGTGACGCGTTCAACATCTAAATGCCATAGGCCAAATTCACGAATTCCCGGTGAGTCAATTAAATTACCCCCACTCGGTAAATGATGAAGGCGCGATACCGTGGTGGTGTGCTGACCAAGCCCGCTGTTTTCAGACACTTCTTTAGTCAAAATTTCAGCATCTGGCAGTACAGTGTTAACTAAGGTAGATTTACCCACGCCACTTTGACCAACAAAAATATTATTTTTGCCCGCAAGTACTTCTTTTAACTCATTAATGCCTTCACCAGTTATATTACTAACTAGCAGCACCTGATAATTAAGCTTACGGTAAATGTCGAGGATTTGTTGTATTTCGTTTAAACCAGCTTCATCAATTAAATCAATTTTATTCAGTACTAAAATGGGTTCGATACCCATGTCTTCACAGGCAATTAAATAGCGGTCAATAATGCTCGGGGTAAACTCTGGCAGTACCGCTGAAACCATTAAAATTTGATCAATATTAGCGGCAATCACTTTAACCCCATCATAAAAATCGGGGCGCGTGAGTTGTGAGCGGCGCTCTTGAGTTGCTTCAATAACACCCGCTAAATCACCTTCACTTACTTTTGCACGGCGAAACAATACTTCATCGCCGCAAACCAAGTTCGATACGGTACGACGAATATTACAACGCAATACATCACCGTTTTGTGTTTCTACATCGGCATGTTGTCCAAAGCGGCTAATAACAATCGCATTTTCCACTTGACCTAAATTATCTGTTTGCCATTCTTGCGCGCCGACTTTTGCCGGTTTTGTATCGGCATTCGATAAGCGCTTTTGATGATTGGCCTTGATCCTACGGGATTGGCCTTTACTTAATTTTTTCTGTTTTGCCACTTGAGGCCTATAACCTGAGTTAAATGCCGAGTTTGCCAAAAAAAGCTTTAGCTCGACGGTTGATGCTAATATGATATATCGAAATGCGTTGGATCTAAAGAAAAGCACCGTTTAAGGTAATTATGACTATTAATAAATCAAATTTAATTTGGCTCGATCTGGAAATGACCGGACTTGAACCAGAGACTGACAAAATACTTGAAATTGCAACTGTTGTCACTGACGCTGATCTGAATATATTAGCCGAAGGCCCAACCATTGCCATTCATCAAAGTGATGAACTACTTGATGGTATGGATGAGTGGTGTACAACTCAGCATGGCAAATCAGGGCTTACAGCGCGTTGTAAGGCAAGTACTTTCGATGAAGCTTATGCCGTTGATCAAACCCTCGCGTTTTTAAAGCAATGGGTACCAGCGGGTGCTTCACCTATGTGTGGTAACTCGATTGGCCAAGATCGTCGTTTTATGAATAAGTATATGCGTGAGCTTGAAGACTTTTTTCATTACCGTAATTTAGATGTAAGTACCATTAAAGAACTTGCTCGTCGTTGGAAACCAGATGTATTGGCTCAAGTGAATAAAAAAGGGTCACATTTAGCGTTAGACGACATTAAAGATTCGATTATGGAATTAAAGGTTTACCGAGAAAAGTTTTTTAATTTATAAAAAATACTTGCAAAGCACCCTAATTATTGTAGAATCCTGCCCCGCTCAAGACGATAACCCCCGCGGGGTTAGTGTGTTTGAGCTTTGACTTTTGAATGCGGCACTAGCTCAGTTGCCAGAATGTTGAACGCGCCCTGTCGCGCACCAACGGACGAATTACTGACTATTTTGAATGCGGCACTAGCTCAGTTGCCAGAATGTTGAACGCGACCTGTCGCGCACCAACGGACAAATTACTGACTATTTTGAAAATGCGGCACTAGCTCAGTTGCCAGAATGTTGAACGCGACCTGTCGCGCACCAACGGTCAAATTACTGACTATTTTGAATGCGGCACTAGCTCAGTTGGTAGAGCGCGACCTTGCCAAGGTCGAGGTCACGAGTTCGAGCCTCGTGTGCCGCTCCAATTTCTAACCAAAAGAAATTGTAGTAGAAATAAAGATTCAAGATGAAAGGCGAAAGGAACAAGGTTTAATTTTGACAGAACTTAGGACCTAGAATCTTCATATAATGCGGTACTAGCTCAGTTGGTAGAGCGCGACCTTGCCAAGGTCGAGGTCACGAGTTCGAGCCTCGTGTACCGCTCCAATCTTATTTACTTTCCAGATATTCATTCTCAAATAGCAAACAATGACCCATACGCGAATCACTATAAATTTAATTTATGTAACTTTTTTAAAGTGTTCAATGTGTGAGAGTGACCTATGTTGTAAAACCTAAAACCTAAAACCTAAAACC